>JAJUHM010000020.1 GCA_029279925.1 Aquabacterium olei | reverse complement strand
GCAGCAGCACCATGCCGAGAATGCGTGCGCGGTGCCCCTGTGCTCGCCGGTGCGCCAGAAAGGCGGCGCGGGCGGCCTCCGGACCCTCGGCCTGCGGCGTGACGGGCCCCCGGCGGCGATCCAGGCGGCGTTGCAGCGCCTGCACCAGGTGCCGGGCGTTCTGGAAGTCGCCCCGCCACAGCAGCGCCGTGCCCTCGGAGGCCAGCCGATAGGCACGATCGGCCGGCAAGGTGTCGTCCGCCACCACGACATGCCGCGGCGGCGGCAGGCCGGCCACCGAGCGCCACAGCGCCTGGTGAACGACGCCGTCGTCGGACCATTGGAGGAGGGGGATGTCTTGCTGCATGGGCACCTTTCGAGGCCCGCAGTGTAGGCCCCGGATAAAATGACAGTTCTATGTCAAAACCATGTCACGGGCGTGACATGCGCCATCATGATTTTCGGAAAGCTGCTGCCCCGTGAGGGCAATTTTTTTGAGCTGTTCAACCAGCACGCCACCCATCTGGTTGCTGCTGCCCACGCGTTTGCCAAGCTGGTCCACCACTACAACGATCCTCAGTTGCGCGAGAAGTACAACATCGAGGTCGATAACGCCGAAGGCGCGGCAGATCAGGTCACCAAGGAAGTGAACCGGCTGCTGCACACCACCTTCATCACGCCGATCGACCGCGAGCAGATTCACTCGCTGATCAACACGATGGACGACGTGGCCGACCTGATGCAGGACGCGGCCGAGACCATGGCCTTGTACGACGTGCGCCGGATGACGGACGAGATCGTGCGCCTGACCGACCTGTGCGTGAAGAGCTGCGAACGCCTGAAGGACGCCGTGGCACTGCTGGACGACATCGGCGACGCGAAGACCGCCAGCGCCGCCCTCAAGACCTGCGAGGAAATCGACCAGCTGGAGTCGGATGCCGACCGGGTCATGCGGGCCGCGATGAGCAAGCTTTTCCGCGACGAACCGGACGTCCGCGAGGTCATCAAGCTCAAGGCCATCTACGAGTTGCTGGAAACCGTCACCGACAAGTGCGAGGACGTGGCCAAGCTGATCGAGGGCGTGATCCTCGAGAACTCCTGATCAGGCGGGGTTCACATGGAAACCATGCAGGTGGCCCTGTGGGTCGTCGTGGCGCTGGTCATCCTGGCGCTGCTGTTCGACTTCATGAACGGCTTCCACGACGCGGCCAATTCGATCGCCACCGTCGTCTCCACCGGTGTGCTGCGGCCGACACAGGCCGTCGTGTTCGCCGCGTTCTTCAACTTCGTCGCCATCTTCGTGTTCCACCTCAGCGTGGCGGCCACCGTGGGCAAGGGCATTGCCGATGCCGGGGTGGTCGATGTGCACGTGGTGTTCGGCGCCCTCACCGGAGCGATCACCTGGAACGTGATCACCTGGTACTACGGCATCCCCAGCAGCTCCTCGCACGCACTGATCGGCGGCATCGTGGGCGCGGTGATCGCCAAGGCCGGTGCGGGGGCCCTGATCGCCACCGGCATCGTCCGGACCGTGACCTTCATCTTCGTCTCGCCGCTGCTGGGCTTCACGCTGGGTTCGCTGATGATGGTGCTTGTGGCCTGGATCTGCCGCCGCACGGCGCCGTCCAAGGTGGACCGCTGGTTCCGCCGGCTGCAGCTGCTGTCGGCCGGGGCCTACAGCCTGGGCCACGGCGGCAACGACGCGCAGAAGACCATCGGCATCATCTGGATGCTGCTGATCTCCACCGGCTACGCCGCCGCGGGCGACAAGGCACCGCCCACCTGGGTGATCGTGTCATGTTACGCGGCCATCGGCATCGGGACGATGTTCGGCGGCTGGCGCATCGTCAAGACCATGGGCCAGAAGATCACCAAGCTCAAGCCGGTGGGCGGCTTCTGTGCCGAGACGGGCGGGGCCATGACCTTGTTCCTGGCCACCGCGATCGGCGTGCCGGTGTCCACCACGCACACCATCACCGGCGCCATCGTCGGGGTGGGCTCGGTGCAGCGCGCCAGCGCCGTGCGTTGGGGCGTGGCGGGCAACATCGTGTGGGCCTGGATCTTCACGATCCCGGCCTCGGCGACGGTGGCCGCGCTGGCCTACTGGCTGAGCCTCACGCTGTTCTGAACAGGGCCGTCAGGCCTTGTTCGGGCGCCCCTTCTTGATGGGCGCCAGCGACGACAGCGCGGCCTTGAGCCGGGTGTCGTTGAGCGCCATGAGCGCGTGCAGCGCGGCACGCAGCACCTCGCTCTTCTTCACCGGCTGCTTCCAGTCCAGCGCGCGCGCCTTGATGCGCTCGATGAGCACGAAATCGTCGCTCGGCATGGTGAAGGAGTCGCGCACCATCTTCACCTTGGCGGCCTTGCCTTCCTTGGCAGGCTTGGCCGAGCGGACCGGCGCATCGACCGGTGCCGTGACCGGGGCAGATTTCTCAGCCGACTTGGACGCAGCCGCTTTCTTGGCGACCGCCTTCTTCGCCGCAGCCTTCTTTGCAGCGACCCTCTTTGCCGCGGGTTTCTTGACAGCGGGCTTCGTCTCCTCGCTGGCCACCTTCACGGCCGCAGCCCGCCGAGCCGGCTTCGGCTTGCTCGCGGGCGCAGCGACCGCCGCCTCGACGGCAGGGCGCGCTTCCGATGGGGCAACGGTGTCCGGAGCGACCGCATCGCCGGCGGGCACGGTCGCGGAACCGACAACAGGATCCTGAATGAGAGACATGGCAGAAGGTCCTCGAAATGACAACACGGTGAAATTGTATAAATAATATGGTGATTTAGTCACCATCATCCGGCCGATGGCTTTTCCACGGCCGTGCAGCGGTCCTGTGATCCAGCTCAATGGCAAGCCGCCGGCTGCCATGGCTTCGTCACACTGCATGCACACACTTCCAGCCAGATCAAGGCAGGAGGACCGTGATGCAGAAGAACCGTGCCATCGCCTCACTCGGGCACCGGGGGCTGCTGATGCCCGTCTGGGTGAAAGCGGCCCTGGCCGCCAACGACCGGCTCAAGGTGTACTTGACCGTCCTGCAGGCGTCGGCAGCCCATGCGGACCACCCGGAGCGCGAGGCCCTGGACCTGGCCAACGAGTTGCGGGCCGCCGGCCTGGACACCGCCACCTGGTTGCATGAGCTGCCGTCGTCCGCCAGCCGGGTCGACGGCCTGCTGATCCTGCCCGAATTACCCATGCTGGTGCGCGCCCTGTCGGAGGACCTGGCGCTGATGGCACGCCCCGTTCTGGAAGCCAGCACCACGGACGCGGAGCCGCACGTCCGCGTGCAGCACTGGCAGACCTGGCTGTCCGCGCTGCAAGGCGAGCAGCTGGACACGCCCCACCTGCGCAGTCTCACGCACGGCCAACGGACCGAAGGTGACAGCCTGCACCTGCTCATCATGGACCTGCACAAGGCGATCAACCACCTGGCGGCGGAGCTGGCCAGCGAAGTCATCGACGGTGCCCACGTCTGGCAGATCGACGAAGCGGACCGCCCCTTGATCCAGGCCTTCATGCGCGGACTGAACCGCACGGCGCCGCTGAAGTTCGACCACCCGGGACTGGACACGGCCGCCACGCGCGACGGCCCCCGGCTGCTGCTGCAGAACGACATCGGGACGAACGACGCACACGTGCTGGTCATCCAGGTCGAGGATCGGGCCATCACGCTGACCTACTCCGATCTGCACCGCAGTCGCTTCGCCTTCTTCCAGGCCCTTCTGATGCCACTGGGTGCCACCTGGTCGGGCGTGGCGCCACGGCAGTCCGCGGACCTCAACGCGGGCAAGGCCTACACGGTGGGCACGGCCCGATTCGAGCCGGACAGCGACGCGGCCCTGCAGGCCACGCTGGAGGGCCTGGGCGCCCGCATCGTCTACCTGATCGACTGGAACCGCGCTCGCAAACGGCTGATCCATTTCGTCGACAAGGTGGGCGCGGTGGCGGTGCTCACGGCGGCGGCGGAAGCCGAAGCCGGGCACATGGGCTGGCTGAAGGCCGGTGGCGAGCACCTCATCTGGCAGGCCATGCAGGACGTGGACCGTGGCGCCTTCCGCATCGGCGACCGCCTGGACGACATCCTGGGCAGCGAGGCGGCACAGCACTTCCTCACCGACATGATGGTGCGCGCCAGTGAGGCCCTGCGGCGCAACGAGCCAGCCGCCCTGCTGGCGGACGAGGCCCGGACGCTGCTGGCGCGGCTGGTGCACCAGCGGGGCGCCGGCTTCGATCTGCTGGAGGAGCATGCCGGCTGGTGCCATGCGCTCGCGCAAGGTGTCAGCGACCTCTTGCTGCTGGACCACGACGGCCTACGCGATGGCGCCGCCGACCTCGCGGCCCGCGCCAAAGCGTGGGAGCGTCGCGCGGATCACCTGGTGATGCAGGCTCGGCAGGAGGCCGAACGGCGGCCGCGCTGGCAGGCGGTCGTGCAGCTGCTGACCCTGTCGGACGACGTGGCCGACGCCCTCGAGGAAGCCGCCTTCCTGCTCGCCCTGATCGCCGACCACCACCAGCAGGGGTGGTGCGCCGAGGTGCGGCAGGCGCTGTCGCGCCTGGCTCAGACGGTGCTGCAGGCGGTACAGGAGCACGTCAAGGCGCTGGCGATCGCCCGCACGCTGGACCACGCCAGCGAGACGGGCGACATGGACGCCTTCCTGGCCGCGACCTGGAACGTGCTGCGCGCCGAGCGGCAGTGCGACGAGTTGCTGCGGCACGCGCGTCGCCAGATCCTCGCATCGATCGAGGACGCCGCGGCGCTCATGCTGGCCAACGACCTGGCACTGACGCTCGAGCTGGCCTCGGACCGGCTGCTGGCCGCCGGGCACGCCTTGCGCACATCGGTGCTGGACCGCACCGTCAAGGGAGACTGAGATGCGTGCACCCGCTCATCCCCTCTTCCTCATCGGTTGCGGCACCACAAGCCAGGATGCCAGTGCGCAAACCCTGGGGTTCAAGGCCTGGAACCTGCTGCAGATGGCCGACATGGGGCTGCCGGTGCCGCCCTGCCTGGTCCTGGGCACGCCGTGGTGCCAGGATGCGACCTCGCGCGCGGCCGCGGCGCAGCCCGGGACCTGGCGTGCCGCACTGTCGGCGCTGGAGCGTCGAACCGGGCTGCAACTCGGGCACCGGCGCCGCCCGCTGCTGCTGTCGGTGCGCTCCGGCGCCGCCGTCTCCATGCCCGGGATGATGGAAACGCTGCTCAATGTGGGCCTGTGCGACGCGACCGTGCCCGGCTTGCTGAGCCGCACCGGCAACCCGCGGCTCGTATGGGATGCCTACCGGCGTCTGGTGGCGACCTTCGGCGAGGTCGTCGGGGGGCTGGACCCGCATCTGTTCGAAGCGCAGACGGAGGCGCTGGCCGGCGCGCGGCCGACACAGGACCTGGACTTCACCGAGTTGCGCACGCTGACCCAGAGCCATCTGGCGCTCTACCGGGAACAGCTGGGCACGCCCTTTCCGCAGGACCCCGAGGCCCAGCTGGCCCAGGCCATCTCGGCCGTGCTGCGTTCATGGGACGCACCCAAGGCTGCGAGCTACCGCGCCGCGCACGGGATTGCCGACGACATCGGCACCGCCGTGACCCTTCAGACCATGGTCTTCGGCAACGCTGGCGGCCGGTCGGGCGCCGGCGTCGGCTTCACGCGCAACCCGTCGACGGGCGAGCCCGGGCTGTGGGTCGACTTCCTGTTCAACGCCCAGGGCGAGGATGTGGTGTCCGGTCGCCAGAGCGCCCATGGCCATGCGCGCCTTGCCGCCATCCTGCCGCTGGCCTGGCAGCAGCTGTGCGACGCCACGGCCCGTCTGGAAGAGAGCCTGCGCGACATGCAGGACTTCGAGTTCACCGTTCAGGACGGCGAGCTCTGGATGCTGCAGACGCGCAGCGGCAAGCGCAGCCCGCTTGCCACCGCCCGCATCGCGCTCGACATGCTGGACGAGGGCCGCATCACCGCCCAGGAGGCGGCCAGCCGGACCGCGCACCTGACCGAGGCCATGCTGCAGTCCACGCGCGTTGTCGGGCAGGCCGGTGCGCCACTGAATCCGCTCGCGTGCGGCGTTGCCGCCTCGCCGGGCGTGGTCATCGGCGAGATCGCGCTCGATGAAGCGCGCGTGCAGGCCAGGCAGCATGCCGGGGTCGATCTGATTCTCGTGCGTCCCGAGGCCGATACCAGCGACATCGCCACGCTGCAGCAGGCCGGCGGTCTGCTGACGCAGCGCGGCGCGCGCACGTCGCACGCGGCGGTGGTGGCCCGGCAGCTGGGCAAGGCCTGCGTGGTCGGCTGTGGCGACCTGCGCATCGACCTGGCCACGCGGTCGGTGACCCTGGGTGCACAGCGCCTCGCCGAAGGCGACGTTCTGACGCTGGACGGCCACACCGGCCGTGTCTACGTTGGCGCCGCGCGCACCGAAGTCGAGGTCCCGCACGCGCTCCTGGAACGCCTGCAGGCACTGCGCAGCCAGGGCGCCTGACCGCGCGCGGATCAGGTCCCGCAGAACGTTCGGTAGCAGGCCGTGACCTGGGCGGGAGCCGGCTCACCGAAGGCCGCGTTCTCGGGGGTTTCCTCAAAAGGCCGGGCCAGCGCTGCCATCAGCCGGTCGAAGGGCGCGAGGTCGTCGCGCTCGAACGCTGCGGTCAGCGCCTCTTCGACCCGGTGGTTGCGCGGGATGACGAAGGGGTTGACCCGCCGCATGGCCGCGGCCCGCTCGGCAGGTGACACGGGCTCGCTCGCGCAGCGGGCCTGCCAGCGTGCCAGCCAGCCGCTCAGTGCGTCGGGTTCCGGGAACAGGGCCAGCAGGCCGCCCGGCCTGCCTTCGGCGGCGTCCGCCAGACGACGCCACGCCAGCGTGAAGTCGACCTGCTGGCGCGCCAGCAGAGCCAGCCAGTCGTGCGCCAGTTCGCGGTCCGAGTCCTCGTCCTCGGCGCGCGCCTGCTGCAGGCCCAGTTTGGCACGCTGGCCTTGCAACAGAGCGGCCTCGTACAGGGCCGGAAAGGCGTCCAGCACCTCGGTGGCCCGCGCCACGCCCTCGCGAACCGAGGCCTCGGAGGGATCCGCGACGATCAGCGGCAGCAGCGATTCCGCCAGCCGTGCCAGGTTCCAGCGGGCGATGCCGGGCTGGTTGCCGTAAGCGTAGCGTCCTCGCTCGTCAATGGAGCTGAAGACGGTGTCCGGGTCGTAGGCCTCGAGGAACGCACAGGGGCCGTAGTCGATCGTCTCGCCCGAAATCGCCATGTTGTCGGTGTTCATCACACCGTGGATGAAGCCGACATTCATCCACTGCGCGATCAAGCCGGCCTGGCGGGCCACCACGCGACGCAGCAGGGCCAGGTCGCGGTCAGGTGCTTCCTGCAGATCCGGGTCGTGTCGCGCGATTGCGTGGTCCGCAAGACGCCGCAAGCCCTTGCCGTCGCCGCGGGAGGACAGGAACTCGAAGGTGCCGACCCGCAGGTGGCTGGCGGCCACGCGGGTCAGGACGGCGCCCGGCAGCACACGCTCGCGGTAGACCGGCTCCCCGGTGGCCACCACGGACAGCGCCCGCGTGCTGGGAATGCCCAGCGCCTGCATGGCTTCCCCCATGAGGGCTTCACGCAGCATCGGTCCGACCGCCGCCTTGCCGTCCCCCCCGCGGGAGAACGGGGTGCGCCCCGATCCCTTGAAAGCCAGGTCGCGCCGCTGACCACGGGCATCGATCACCTCGCCGAGCAGCAGCGCCCGACCGTCGCCCAACTGGGGCGAGAAATGCCCGAACTGGTGGCCGGCATAGGCCTGGGCCAGGGGCTCGGCACCGTCGGGCAGCGCATTGCCGGCCAGCACGGCCACGCCCTCCTCGCCGGCGAGCGCCATCGCATCCAGGCCGAGCTCGGCCGCCAGCGGCCGGTTCAGGTACAACAGCCGGGGCGCTGCCACGGTGTCTGGTCGGGACCGCGCATACAGCCCCTCAAGGTCGCGGGCGTAGCTGTTGTCGAATCGGAAGTCGAGGGAGACGGGCATGGCAGCGAGGCGGAACGGGGAACGAGCCCGCAGTATGCGCACATCCCGCCGCGGCGTTCAGCCGCCCGGCCCATGACCCTGAGGCGGCATCGACCGCCGGCCGGTGCCGCTGCCCCGGATCAGACCTCCGCAAGCCTGAACGCGTTGACGGCGTGGACCAGGTCCACCGCCTGGTTGCGCAGGCTTTCGGCTGCGGCCGCACTTTCTTCGACCAGCGCGGCGTTCTGCTGGGTCGTGGCGTCCATCTGGGTGACGGCCAGACCGATCTGACTCACGCCCGCGCGCTGCTCCTCGCTGGCCGAGCGGATCTCGCCCATGATGTCGGCCACGCGCTGAACCGACGTGATGATGGCCGCCATCGCAGCGCCCGCCGCTTCGGCATGGCTGCGCCCGTCCTGGGCGCTCTCGGCACTGGCGGCGATCAGGCTCTTGACCTCACGGGCCGCCTCGGCGCTGCGCGAGGCCAGCAATCGCACCTCGCTGGCCACGACGGCAAAGCCACGTCCGTGCTCGCCGGCCCGCGCGGCCTCCACAGCGGCATTGAGCGCCAGGATGTTGGTCTGGAACGCGATGCCATCGATCACGCCGATGATGTCGTTGACCCGGCGTGCATGATCGTCGATGCTGCGCATGCTGGCCACCACGCTCTGGACGATCTGGCCGCCCTGGACAGCCGAGGCATTGGCAGCCTGGGTCAACGCGTCGGCCTGCGCCGCGCTGTCGGCGTTCTGCCGCACAGTGGCACCCAGTTGCTCCATCGACGACGCGGTCTGCGCCAGCGCACCAGCCTGCTGTTCGGTACGCTGCGACAGGTCGCCATTGCCCTGTGCGATCTGCTGGCTGGCACTGGCCACGCACTCGGCGTTGGCCCGCACCGCACCGACGGTCGTCGACAGGCGCTCGCTCATGCGACCCAGCGCGCGGATCAGCTCGCCGACCTCGTCCCGATGGACGGAATCGACGCGGCGCGTCAGGTCGCCCTCGGCCACCGCGGTGGCCACGTCGAGCGCCTGCGCCATGGCCCGGGTGGTCGAGCGCGTGGTCGACAGCATCAGCGCGGCACCGGCCACGCCCAGCACCGCGAGCACACCGAGCAGGACCAGCATGCGGTGACGGGTGGCCTCGGCGTTGGCACGCAGGTTGGCCTCCAGCGCCCCGAAGGCGGCGTCCACCAGCGCGAACTGGGTGTCGATGACCTCGGTGGTCTTGGCGAAGTAATCGGCGGGCGGATGGCGAAGCTGCTCGGCGTGGATGAGCGCGGTGTCGACCAGCGCAATGCCCCGCTCTCCGGCCTGCAAGGCCGCTTCGATCCGGGCCTTGAGCAGGACGCCGATCTCGGCATCCTGCCGCACGGCCTCGTCCAGCGCACGGCGGGCCTGGGCCAGGCTGTCCTTCATGGCGCCAGCCAGTGCGGCCACAGTGGCGCGCTCGTCGGCAGAGGCTTCACCGTGGGTCAGCAACAGGGTGCCGCGTGCGCGCATCTGGCCCAGGCTTTCCGTCAGACTGGGCAGGTGCTCCAGCACGGCCAGCTGCAGCTGGTAGCCCGCGGGCTGCTCGTGGATCGCGATGCCCGTCAGGCGGGCGATGTCCTGCACCAGCAGGCGCTGTGCACCGACCAGCTCGGTGTGCCGGCGAAAGCTCTCGGCCCCGCTCACCGAGCGAGAGCCGACGGCCTGCGCCAAGGCGCGCCAGTCCTGCACGATCTTGCGGGCGGCTTCTCGGGCCTCGCCATGTGCGAGCGTTCCCACGGCAGCCAGCATGGCGTCGGCCGCGGCATCGGCTTCGCGCTGGCGGGCCAGCCGCTGGTCAGCGCGCTGTTCCTTGCCCCCCAGGTACAGGGCCGACAGGCCCCGGTGCTGCTGGGTCAGGCGCATCAGCTTGAGCAAGGTGCCGGCGGGCGCCAGGCCCTCCACCTCGAGGTGCGCTCGGTCGATCGAGCGCAAGTCCGCGCGGATCAGCAGCGCCGAGGGCACGATCATCATCAGTGCGGCGAGCACGGACAACAGCAGGAACTTGTGGGCGAGTCGAAGGTCGTTGATGGAGCGCATGGTCGGAACTCGGCTCACGACGGGCGTCGTGTTTCTCAAGTCCCGGAATGTAGAGAGATCGATTCGGCCTCGCTGTCAGGAGTTCTGGACAGTGTTCGCTGTCCTGCCTCAGGTCAAGGCGCTTTCCTCGCCAAGCGTGACTTACGCAACATCCATGTGCTGCGCGCGCACGGCCAGCACCTCGGGCAGCCGCGCCAGGAAGACGGGCACCAACGACGGATCGAAATGGGTGCCGGCATCAAGCCGAAGCCGCTCCACCGCCTCCTCGACCGGCCAGGCTTTCTTGTAAGGCCGCGCCGTGGTCAAGGCGTCGAACACGTCGGCAATGGCCACGATGCGGGCCTCGATGGGGATGGCTTCTCCGGCCAGCCCATAGGGGTAGCCCGAGCCATCCCACTTCTCATGGTGGCTCTCGGCAATGCGACGCGCCATGCGCAGCACCGACGACGGGTGGTCGCCGATGATCTCGCCGCCAATGATCGGGTGGCGCTTCATCGAGGCCCACTCCTCCGGGGTCAGCGGACCGGGCTTCAGCAGGATCGCATCGGCGATCCCGATCTTGCCGATGTCGTGCATGGGTGCCGCGTTGAGAAGTTCCTCGGCCTGCACCGCGCTCCAGCCCAGCCCCAGCGCCAGGATGCGGGCGTAGTGGCTCATGCGGACCACATGCAGCCCGGTCTCGTTGTCCTTGTACTCAGCGGCACGCCCCAGTCGCTGAATGATCTGCAACCGGGTCTCGCGCAACTCCTCGACACGCACCAGCGAGAGGTGCGTCCGCACCCGCGCCCGCACAATGGGCGGGCTGACCGGCTTGGTGATGTAGTCCACCGCGCCCAGTTCGAAACCCCGCGCTTCGTCGCCCACCTCGGCCATGGCCGTCACGAAGATGACAGGAATGCCTGCTGTCGCCGGGTCCGCCTTGAGCTGCGCACACACGTCGTGCCCGGTGAGGCCTGGCATCATCACGTCGAGCAGCACGAGCTGCGGCTGCTCCTGTCGGGCCAGCTCCAGCGCCTTCTGGCCGTCACGGGCAAACAGCAGTTGGTAATCGGCCTGCAGGATCTGGCGCAGGACCTGCAGGTTGGTCGGCTCGTCATCCACCACAAGGATCACGGGCTTGGCGATGTCGGTCGGCTGGGTCATGGTCATGCAGCTTGGAGGCGCGCCGTCAGGTCGTCGCGCAGATGGTCAACCTGGGTCTGTGCCGCGTCGAAATCAAAGTCGTCCACGGCCTGGATCAGGCGCTTCAGGTCGTCGGGATGCCAGACACCCTGTGCCTCCTGCGGCAGCCGTTCCAGCACCGCGTCCAGCCGGTCACCCCGACCGAACGCCTCGTGCAGCTGTCGCAGCAGGGTCAGCAGACACTCGGCCTCGGCGGCATCCGGAACCCGCAAATCCCCTGTCCCGACATCGGTGGAAGCGGTGTCTTCGTCGCCTGTGCTGTAGTACACCGCCAGCAGGGTTTCGCGCAGCACGCCGAGCAAGGTCATCCATGCCGGATGCCAACCGGCCGGGCCCTCCGTGCCGGCGGCCGCACGGGCGTCCCGTTCGAGTTGTGCCGCAGCAGCCTGCAGGGCAGGCAGGCCCAGGTTGGCCGCCACGCCTTTGAGCCGATGGCCGGCGTTCTCGGCCGCATCGGCCTCTGGCGGCAACTGGGGATTCTGCTCGGCCAGCCAGGTGCGCTTGGCTTCGCCAAACTGGCCCAGTGCATGAGCCAGCGCCTTGGCATCCCCCCACCGCCTGAGCCCCGCCTCCATGTCCACCAGAGGCAGCAAGACGGCATCGCTCTCCGACGCGGCGGCTCCTGGATCAGCTCCTTCGTACACAACGCTGTGGGCGTGCAGAGGCAGTACCGTATGCCCGGTCACACGGGCCACCTCTCGCATGAGCGCGTCGAGTTCGACCGGCTTGAAAGCGAAGCCGTCCATGCCGGCATCGGCCGCATTCTGCCGGTCTTCCTGGAAGACACTCGCGCTCAGGGCAATCACCGGTGTACGGCTCAGGCCGTGCAGGGTCTCGCGTTCCCGCAGGCGGCGTGTGGCCTCGAAGCCGTCGAGCTCCGGCATCTGCAGGTCCATCAGGATCAGGTCAAAGCGGGTCTGATCGCAGCATGCCAGCGCGGTCAAACCGTTGTCGGCCTCCGTCACGGTATGCCCGTCACGGGCCAACAGCACACTCAACAGGCTGCGGTTTTCAGGCACGTCGTCCACCACCAGCACGTGCATGGGCGGCAGCGCCGTGGGGGCCTGGGTCACCATCGCGGGCAGCGTGCCCATCGGTGCGGCGTGCAATGGCAGGCGCACGGTGAAGGTGGTGCCCACGCCCAACGTGCTCTCCACGTCAATGGTGCCCCCCATCAGGTCGACCAACTGGCGGCTGATCGTGGTGCCCAGCCCGGTCCCCCCGTAGCGTCGGCTCATGGAGGCGTCTGCCTGGGTGAAAGCGTCGAAGATGTGGTTCACGCGGTCCGGCGCGATGCCGATGCCCGTGTCCCGCACCGCGAGCGTCAGGTGGGCACCATCCCGGCGGGCCCGGAGCGTGACACTGCCGTGCTCCGTGAACTTCACGGCATTGCCGACCAGATTGAGCAGCACCTGCTTGAGACGATGACCATCGCCCATGACCACGGCGGGGATGGTCGGGTCGAAGTCGAGCGACAGGCTCAGCCCCTTCTTGCGGGCTTGCAGCCGCTGTTCCTCCACCACCTGATGCAGCAGTTCTGGCAGATCGTAGGGCAGCGATTCGAGCACCACGGCACCGCGCTCCAGCTTCGAGGTATCCAGGATGTCGTTGAGCAGCACAAGCAGCGACCGGGCGGCATTGCGCACCGTCTGCAGGTGCTTTCGCGCATCTGCGGGCAGTTCGCCGCCCAGCACCACGTCGGTGAAGCCCAGGATCGCATTCATGGGTGTGCGGATCTCGTGGCTCATGTTCGCCAGGATGGCCGATCGGATCTGCACGGCCTCCCCGGCCCGAGCCTTTGCGCCACGCAAGGCCTCTTCCATCTCGTGGCGATCGGTGAAGTCCAGGATCACGCCGTCTACCCACAGGATGCCGTCGTCGTCGTCGTCTCGCACCGCACGGCCGTGGCTCCACATCCAGCGCGTCGAGCCGTCCCGATGTCGCAACTGGAACTCGACCTGAAAGGGCTGGCCCAGCTCGATCGCCCGCCGCACCTCGTGCGTGATGCGCGCGGCGTCGTCGGCAGTGACCAGCTCGGCAAAGCGGATGCGCGGTGATTCACCGATGAAATCGGCAGCGGGGTATCCCGTCAGGTTCAGGGCGGCGTCACTGAGGAAATCCAGGGGCCAGCCCGGCTCGGGCCGGACACGGAAGGTCAGTCCGGGCAGATTGCCGATCAGCGAACGCAAGCGCTGCTCGCTATGGCGCAACGCCTTCTCCATCTCCACGCGCTCGCTGACATCGGAGAAGGAGGACACATAGACCAGCCGGCCGTTGACCTCTGCCTGGCGCACCACCACGCGCACCGGCACCATCCCACCCGTTCGGCGCGGCACCTTCATGAGGTATTCGCGGCCGTCGGCAAAGCCTTGCGCAAACAGCCCGAAGTTCTCCAGGGCTTGGGCGCGCATGGCTTCCGGCATCAGCGCCACACAGCTGCGCCCGACCACCTCGTCGCGAGTGACGCCGAAGATCTTTTCGGCTGCGACGTTGAAGTCGGCGATGGTGCCGCGCGCGTCCACCACCACCATGCCATCCAGGCCTGTGGCAAACACGGCCCGCAGCTCTCCGGTGCTGCGCTGCAGCGCCTCGAGCAGGTCGCGGTAGCGCATCAACCCCGCCGCTGCGGCAACCAGGCCGGTTCCCACGACGGTGACGAGGGCCACGCCCAACGCCATGGGCAACGGGTTGACCAGAGCCAGCCCGTCAACGGCCGGACGCTCGCCGATGAAGCGGGCCGCGGCCATGCCGGTGTAGTGCATGCCGGCGATGGCCAGACCCATGGTGCAGCCGGCCAGCAAGGTGCTGGTGAGGTGGCTGACACGCAGATGCCGGTTCAACCCGAATCGGACCCACAAGGCCAGGATGGCGAGCCCCACCGCCACCACGAGCGACACACCGAACATCCAGGGGTCGTAGCGCAGCACCGCGCTCATCTCCATGGCAGCCATGCCAAGGTAATGCATGGTGCCGATGCCACCGCCCACCAAGGCACCGCCCACGACCAGTTGCGCCCGGCTGATGTCTTCTCGGCGAAGCAGGCCCAGGGCCACGCGGGAAGCCGCAATCGCCGGCAGGATGGACAACAGGGTGGGACCGGCCGCGTACCGGACGGGCAGGCACAACTCGAAGGCCAGCATCCCCACGAAATGCATGGCCCACACACCGCCCCCCAGGCTGACGCTGCCAGCAGCCAGGAGCATCCGCGCAGCGCGATCGTCTGCTTCGCGCGCCTGCCAGGCGGCCTGCAAGGCCATGGATGACGAGAACACCGCCACAGCCACGGACAAGGCGACCAGCCAGGGATTGAACTGGCCGGACAGCAGCAGGCCGGGATCGACCTCCCAGGCAAAGAAGGGATGCAACGGTGGCATGGCGACGGGACGTACGTGGACACCGTGGAGTGTCCAGCACAAGCCGCCGCGCCATACGGCACAAAAGCGCAGAAACCCCGCCCTTCATGCCGCAGTGCACGGCATACCGGACGGCGTAGCAAGACCAGATGCACGCGGCACTTGTATCATTATGTAACTGACCGCCCACTGATGACCTCGCAGCGCCGTCTGGCGCGCCCGTTCCCGCTCCATGATCGACTCAGAAATCCGCCGCCGCCGGCGCGCCATCCAGGCGCTGGGCGCGGGTGGCGGCGCCCTCGCCCTGCTGATGGGAGGCGCCGCGGCATTGCCGACCTCCGCCATCGAGCCCTTGATGGACGACTTGCCCGCCCTGTTCGTGCTGTTGCGCTTTCTGAGCATCATGCTGGCGTGCCTGACGGTGACGACGGCCTGGTACGCATTGCGGCGAGAGCGCTCGGACATGGCAGGCCTGATGCTCGCGGGCTTCACGCCGGTGGCCGGCGCGCTGTTCCTGCTGACCCTGAGTCCCCTCGGCCTGCTGCCCTGGTTGCCCTTCAGCCCGCACGTCGACGGCTTCCTCCGTGTCACGGGGCGCGCCGCAGAGGTGCTGACGCTGCTGGCCGTGGCGGCCCGCATCGGCCTGCCGCTGAGCCGGCGCGCCGCCCTCGCGACAGGCGGGTTGGTGCTGCTGGCCGTCGTCGCGCTGAGCGCCGCCCTGGCCCATGAAACCCAGCCCGAGCCGGCCTTGCTGCTCTTCACACTCGGATGGTTGCTCTCCGGCCTCCATGCGGTCGCGGGCGTCGCCCATGTCTGGCGCTACCTGCGGTCGCACGAAACCCGCCACCGCTGCTTTGCGGCCGCCTGCGTCTTCGCTGGTCTGGCCGAAGTGGCGCTCCTCTCGCACGCAGAGGGCCTGGTCCGGTTGCTGGCCGAGGTCAGCCGCGTCTTCGCCTTCGTCATGGTCTACCGGGGGGTGTTCACCGCCAGCGTGGCCGCGCCCTACGCCCGGCTCGAGCAGTCCGAAGCCACCATCCAGCGTCAGCAGGAGCAGCTCAACACCCTGTTGCGCAACGTGCCAGTGGGGCTGGCGCAGCTGGACCGGGAGCTGCGCTACCGCTACGTCAACCCGACCCTGGCCCACCACCTGCACGCCGTGCCGGAACAGCTGACCGACACCCACTGGCGGGCCGCGCTGCCCCCCCAGTGGCAGCAACCCGTCGGCGCACATCTGCACGAGACCCTGGAAGGCAAACGCACCGAGTTCGAGTTCGAGTATGGCGGCGAAGAGGGTGACCCGCGTCATGCCAATGCCATCATGGTGCCCGAGCGGGCCGACAACGGGGCCATCGAAGGCGTGCTGGCCATCTTCACCGACCAGACGGAACGGGAGCGAGCCCGTCGCCAGCTGGCGGAATCCGTGCGAGAGGTCTCCGAGCTGAAGGCCGCGCTGGACGCCCATGCCATTGTGGCCGTCACCGACGCAAACGGCGTGATCACCCGCGTGAACGACAAGTTCTGCATCATCTCGAAGTACCGCCGAAGCGAGCTGCTGGGCAGCACGCACCGCATCATCAACTCGGGGCACCATCCCGCCTCGTTCTTCGACAACCTCTGGAAGACCATCAGCTCCGGCATGGTCTGGACAGGTGAGATCTGCAACCGCGCGAAGGACGGCTCGCTGTACTGGGTCTACACAACCATCGTGCCGTTCGTGGGCGAGGAAGGCATCCCGGTCCAGTACATCTCGATCCGGGCCGACATCACGGAGCGCAAGCGGGCGGAGCAGGAAGCACAGCACATGGCCCTGTACGACGCGCTGACCGGCCTGCCCAACCGGCGCCTGATGGGCGACCGGCTGCGGGATGCGATCTCGGCGTCGCAACGATCCGGCCAGCATGGAGCCTTGCTGCTGCTGGACCTGGACAACTTCAAGCAGATCAACGACACGCTGGGGCACGACCAGGGAGATGCCCTGCTGCAGCAGGTCGGAGACCGCCTGCTGTTCAGCGTGCGCCAGGCCGACACCGTGGCCCGCATGGGCGGAGACGAGTTCGTGATCGTGCTGTCCGATCTGGGCAAGGGGGTGCGCGAGTCGGCCCTCGGGGTCGAGGCGGTCAGCGAGAAGATCCGCACCGAACTGGCCGCACCGTTCCAGCTCGATGGCCTCACGGTGAACGTGACCGGGAGCCTGGGTGCGGTCCTGTTCCGTGGGCAGGACGAGCGGGAAGACAAGCTGCTCAAGCGCGCCGACATGGCGCTCTACCGTGCGAAGGCTCAGGGCCGCAACCGCCTGAGCCTGTTTGACCCCGCCCTGGAAGCGGCGGTGCTGTCACAGGCCAGCCTGCTGCAGGACCTGCGCCAGGCGCTGCCACGAGGGCAACTGGCCCTGCACGCTCAGCCCATCGTGGACCAGACGGGCCGTGTGCGCAGCCAGGAGATGCTGTTGCGCTGGCATCACCCCTCGCGCGGCATCGTTCCCCCGACCCAGTTCATTCCGCTCGCGGAGCAGCATGGCCTCATCCTCGACATCGGCAACTGGGTACTGCAGCAGACCTGTGCCCTGCTGGCCGACTGGCAGTGCGATCCGTCGCGCTGTCGCTGGACCGCGGCGGTCAACGTCAGCGTGCGGCAGTTGCGCGATGCCGGCTTCGTGGACAGCGTGCGCCAGGCACTGCAGGCCACCGGCGCGCCCGCCCATCGTCTGAGGCTGGAGCTGACGGAAAGCACCCTGCTCACCGATGTCGACGAGACGATTGCCAAGATGGCCGAGCTGCGGGCCATGGGCGTGCACTTTGCGCTGGACGACTTCGGGACCGGCTACTCCTCGCTGAGCTACCTGCGCCGCCTGCCCCTCGATGAACTCAAGATCGACCGCAGCTTCGTGGCCGACGTGACGGACGACCCGAACGATGGCGTGATCGCCCGCACCATCATCTCGCTGACGAACAGCCTGGGTCTGAGTGCGGTGGCCGAAGGGGTGGAAACAGCCGAACAGTTCGCCTTCCTGAAGGCCCTGGGCTGCGACGCCTTCCAGGGCTACTACTTCGGCCACCCCGAGCCGGTCCTGTCCGCCGAGGCGACCGCCTGAGCCTCAACCGCCTGTCACGGGCGGGAAAAAGGCCACTTCGGCGCCCTCGGCCACCGGCTGGCTGTCGTCACAGAGCTCGTGGTTGCACGACGAACGGATGCCGGCCGTCAAGACCAGAGACTCGGCGTGCAAGGGGCTGCGCGCCATCAGGGCAAGTCGGACACCGCCCACGGTCGGGTGCGCCAGTTCGTGCAGGGCCACGGTGTCGTGCTCTCCCAGCTTCTCGCGCAGGGTCGCAAAGTATCGGATGGTGATCATGGGTGAAAGATAAGGGTTGGGGGCTCAGAAGGCCTGCCTCAGGCTCAGGACCACCCGCGTGCCTTCCTGACCGGACTGCACCGCCAGGCCGGCACCGATGCGATCGGCTCGCTCGCGCATGATGCTGATGCCCACATGGGTGGAATCCGGGGCGGCCTGGTCCACGTCGAAGCCATGGCCATCGTCCCGCACGGTGATCTGCCAGTTCGGCTGGGCCACGACGTCGAGCCAGACCTCCGTGGCGCCCGCGTGCTTGCGCACGTTCGACAACGCCTCCTGCACGATGTGCAGAACCTGGATCTGCACATCGGCCGGCAGTGGCACGCCATCGTCCTCATAGCTGAAATGGGTGCGCAATCCCGCCTGGATCTCGAACTTGGACAGGGTTTCACGCAGGGCCATATCGAGTCGCCCGCTGTCGGTCCGCACCCGGAAGTGCAGCAGCAGTTCACGGACGTCACTGTAGCTTTCCTTGATGCCCGCATCCAGCTCTGCCAGGGTCTGGGCGATGGCGGCATCGTCCCGCCGCGCCATCGCCGTGCGCAGCAGCCCCATCTGGATCTTCAGAAAGGCCAGCGACTGCGCAATCGAGTCGTGCAACTCCTGCGCCAGCAGCTTGCGCTCGCTGGCCACGGCCGACTCACGATCGAGTGCCGCCATGCGCAGGCTTTCCATGGCACCGGCCAGGTGGCTGCCCAGTGCCTCGAACAGGTGATGGTCCTCGCTGCCCAAGGCGACGTCCTCGCGGTAGAACAGCTCGATCTCGCCCAGCAGGCGATGCTGGAGGTTCAACGGGATGGTCACCAGGGTGGTGTAGCCCTCGTCGGCGCATCGGCGTTTGAGCTGCGTCGATGCCGGGTCTCGCGGTCCGGCCTCGGCCACGATGGGGATGACGCGCACACGCGCCGTCACACCGGCCTGCGGTCGCTCACCACAGAAGCAGGCACCGGTCAGCACACACTGCTCCTCCTCGGCCAAGATGCGGGGCAGGCTGTCGCTGGCCAGCAGCATGTAGCGGTCATTGGCCTCGTCCGACCAGCGGATGGCGACCGCATCCGCCCCGGCGATCACGCGCATCTTGCGGGCAAAGCCCTCGCCCAGCGCCCGCAGGGTGTCGGCCGAAGCCACAAAGGTCGACACGTCGTACAAGGCCTGCAGGCGTGCCTGCTCCGCGCGCAGCTTGAGCGTCTTCTGGGCCACTTTGGCCTCCAGGTTGCCATACGAGGCCGCCAGCCGTTCGGTCATGCGGTTGAAGCCCAGGGCCAGTTCGCCCAGCTCGTCGGCGGCCCCCGGTGGCACGCGGACCGCGAAATCGCCCTGCTCGACGCGCTGCAGCGCGCTGCGCAGGTTGGCCACCGGCTCCAGCACCACCACATGGCTCGCATACAGAATGGCCAGGGCGCTGAGCACCGCCAGAATCATCATCACCAGCTGGAAGGTGTGCAACGCCACGGTGCGCGTTTCCAGCCGCTGCTCGATGGCGGACACCAGCGCGTCGACCTCGGCCACGAAGGGCTCGACCGTCAAGGTGCCGACGGCAGGCCCGTGCTCCAGCTGGGCGACCACCTGCGCCCTCAGGGTGTCCCAATTGCGCTGGACACGCACGAGGTGGTCACGCACCTCGCTGCTGCCCGGCACCGCCAGGGGGCGCTGCGGGTCGCCACTGAGCAGCAAGGCCAGGCTGCCATCGAGCTGCGCGAGGGTGTCACGCACGCGCACCGCGGCGTCACCCGAAACGCCCACCTGCTGCTCACGCAGGCTCAGCGCCATCTGGTAGGAGCGCATGCGCATGCGCCCGGCTTCGTTGATCGCGGCCGCCCCCCCTTCCAGCTGCCATGTGACCCACATCGACAGGCCGACCGTGAACAGCGCCACCGCCAGGAACACCGCGCCGATGGCCGCGAGCTTGCGGGCCAGTGTCAGGCCCGTCGTGTGCGACAGGCTGGACGACTCGGCAGAGGGGCTGGCCGCGAGGCCGTCAGTGGGAATCGCCATGAGGTCGGGTCGTGTGTCATCCACCCGTCTGCGCCATGAAACGGACGATCTGTTCGGGACGGCTCGTGAACTCGTGCCGCTCGGGCTTGCGCGCCACCGCGTCGTGGATGGCCTGGCGCAGCGCGGTGTCGCTGGCACCGGCACGGAGCAGCCGGCCCAGGGGCACCTGGTCATTCTGCCCCAGGCAGAGGTAGAGCGTGCCATCGACCCCCAGCCGGACACGGTTGCACGTGGCGCAGAAGTGCTGGCTC
>JAJUHM010000019.1 GCA_029279925.1 Aquabacterium olei | reverse complement strand
GTCGAGCTGCCGATGGTCGTCGGCCTGACCCACGACGCCATCTTCTCGCGCGGGCCCAAGGGCGTCAGCCGCACCGGTCTTTTCATTGGGGGACGGGATGTGCTCCTGGCCGCCGACATGCTGGAGGCCGCGCAGAAGGCCATGGTGCCGCCGTTCGTGGTTTCGGTGTGCGCCGACCCCAGCGGGGCCTACACCACGGCGGCGGCCATGGTGGCCAGCGTGCAGCACCACCTGCGTCGTCGGCATGAGCGCTCGCTCGCCGGGCTGCGGGTGCTGGTTCTGGGCGGCACAGGCGCGGTCGGTCGGATCGCCGCGGTGCTGGCCGCACGCGAAGGCGCGACGGTCACCCTGTCGAGCCACACGGGGCAGGCCCATGCCAGCCAGGCCGCACGGGCCACCGGATCTCGCTTCAATGTGTCGCTGCAGGCCTGCTCGGGCCAGCATCCGGAGGACGTGCTCTCGGCTCTGCAGCGGTGCGACGTGGTTCTGGCCACGGCCGCTGCGGGCGTGCGGGTGCTGTCGCTCACGCAACTGCAGCAGGCCCCCAGCGTTCTGATTGCGGCGGACCTCAACGCCGTGCCACCCTCCGGCATCGAAGGCCTCGGCCCGCTGGACGACGGGGTGGCCCTGGGCGGCGGGCAGGCGGTGGGCATCGGCGCACTGGCCATCGGCAACGTGAAGTACCAGGTGCAACAGCAGTTGCTGCGCCGGATGCGCGAGGCCAGCACGCCGCAGTGTCTCAGCTTCGAAGACGCGCACCGGGTGGCCTGCCAGCACCTCGGGCTGGTGGCAGCCTGAAGACCGCACGGTGGCCACGCTGATCGTCGCCGGGCTGAGCGCCCGCATCATGGCCGAAGCGGCCAGCCAGGACGGCTGGGACGTGGTTGCCCTCGATGCCTTTGGCGACACCGACACCCGCCGATGCGCCGCTGCGTGGCATGCGATCGGCCAGCCCGACGGCATGGGCGTGTCACCGGAGCGCACCCGCCGAGCCCTGGCACAGTTCGCCGCCGATGCGGACGTCATCGGTTGGGTAGCGGGCAGCGGCTTCGAAGGACTGTCCCGCTGGCTGGCGGACACACCGCTGCCCCTGATCGGCACGCCCCCTGCCGCGCTGCAGCGCCTGCGCGACCCGCTGTGCTGGTTCACCGCGCTGCAGGACCTGTCCCTGCCTTGCCCGGACAGCCAGCTGCAGCCGCCCGCACTGCCACGCGGTTGGCTGTGCAAGAGCCTGCACGCATGCGGGGGCAACCATGTGCGACCTGCTTCAGAGCAAGACACACCGGCACCGGGCCGGTACTGGCAGCGCTGGCACCCGGGTCAGGCCATGTCCACCCTGTTTCTGGCGCGTGCCGCGGGCACCGTGTGCCTGGGCCACAACCTTCAGGACAGCCGACCGGGACAACTGGGCGAGGCACCCTGCCCCTGGCTGTACCAGGGCGCCATCGGTCCGGTCAGCCTGCCCACGTCGGTGGATCACGCGCTGCGCCACGCCATCCAGGCCCTCACCCACCACTTCGGCCTCAGAGGACTGTGCAGCCTGGACTTTCTCCTTGATGGCGAATCGATCCGCCTGCTCGAAGTCAACGCCCGCCCCACGGCCACCTGGCCCCTCTACGCCGAGGCAGGCCCGCTGATGAGCGCCCATGTCGCGGCCAGCCTGGCTCAGCCGCTGCCCGCGCTGCAGACACCGCTCACCCCTTCGGGCCTCACCACGCTGTTCACCTCGCGCCCGCTTCAGATCACCTCGGCGGTGCACGACGCCCTGCTGCAGCGGCCCTGGGTGCACGACATCCCGGAGCCCGGCACCCGCCTGACGGTCCACATGCCGCTGTGCACGCTGAGTGCGCAGGGAAGCCACCCGGCCGAGGTGCGCGCCCGGCTGTCCGCCCGCCGCGACACACTCCAGAGACATCTGGCCACACTGCCCTCCACAGGACCCTTCCATGTCAGCCCTGCCCCTCACGCCTGAACACCTCAGCCTCAACCGCCTCGCCGAGCCGCTGGTCGACCAGTTGCTGGACGAGGCCGACACCCTGGGCCTGTCGGTCCACGTCAATGACCGCGGCACCCGACTGGTGGACGCGGGGCTCGCCGTGCCGGGCAGCCTCGACGCGGGGCTGCTGGTGGCCCGGATCTGCATGGCAAACCTGGGCCAGATCCAGCTCCGGCATTTGCCTCAGGCCGGCTGGCCCACCTGGGTCGAGATCGACAGCGCCCATCCTGTGCTGGCGTGCCTGGGCAGCCAGTACGCAGGCTGGAGCCTGTCGGCGTCGAAGGAAGAAACCGGGGGCAAGCGCTTCTTCGCCCTGGGGTCGGGTCCCGCCCGGGCTCTGGCTGCCAAAGAGGCGCTGTTCGACGAACTGCGCTACCAGGACCGCGCCGACCGGGGCGTGCTCGTGCTGGAGGTGGACCGGGTTCCGCCCACGGTGGTGATCGACAAGATTCTGGCCGACTGCCACCTGCCGGCCGATGGGCTGACGCTGATCGTCACCCCCACCACCAGCCCGGCCGGAACCACCCAGGTGGTGGCGCGGGCCCTGGAAGTGGCCTTGCACAAGGCCCACGAACTGCACTTCCCGCTGGAGAACATCGTGCATGGCCGCGCCCTGGCCCCGCTGCCTGTGCCCAGCCCCGACGGCCTTCAGGCCATGGGGCGCACCAACGACGCCATCCTGTACGGTGGGCAGGTTCACCTCACGGTGCGCTGCGACGACGACGAAGCCCGTCAACTCGCCATGGCCCTGCCCTCATCCAACTCGCCGGCATACGGGCGCTCCTTCGCCGACGTGTTCGAGGCGGCCGGCTTCGACTTCTACAAGATCGACCCGGCCCTGTTCGCCCCAGCGGAAGTCTGGGTCAGCAACCAGCAGAGTGGCCACACCTTCCATGCAGGCCATTGCGACATGGGCCTGCTGAGACAGCAGTGGCTCAAGGAGTGAGCGTGATGAACCGCGTCGCCATCATGACCGACACGGTGGGCTGGCATTGCCGACGCCTGCAGGACGCGCTGCAGGCCCGCGGCATGGTGGGTCACTGCGTGGACCTGTCGGCCTGCCGCATCGACACCACCGCCTCCTGGCATGGACTGCAGTTGCCCGGCTTCGACCATGCCCTGCCCCAGGCCGTCATCGTGCGTGCCGTGGCCGGTGGCACCTTCGAGCAGGTCACCAAGCGGCTCGGCGTGTTGCACGCCTTGAACGACCTGGGTGTGCCGGTCTACAACAGCCCCCGCGCCATCGAGCACAGCGTCGACAAGTCCGCCACCAGCGTCCGCTTGCATGCCGCAGGCATTCCGACCCCGCCCACCTGGGCCACCGAGTCGCCCGCCGAGGCCGAGCGCATCGTGGTGCGTGAAGCCGCTGCCGGCCGGGCCGTCGTGGTCAAGCCGCTGTTCGGCTCGCAGGGCAAGGGCCTGGCACTGGCCGGGTGGGTCAACGGCGCCTATCAGGCCCTGCCGCCGCTGGCCACGCCGCTGTATGGCGGCATGGCCTATCTGCAACGCTACCTGCCACCGGTCAGCGAGCCCGGCTTCGACTGGCGCGTGCTCGTCATCGGCGGACAGGCGGTCGGCGCCATGCGGCGCGTCAGCCGGCACTGGGTGCACAACATCGCCCAGGGGGCACGGGCCGAACGCCAGCCGCTGACGCCCGAACTGGCGGAGCTGGCCGAGCGTGCCACGGCCGCCCTCGGGCTGGACTATGCCGGCGTCGACCTCATGGCCGCGCGCCTCGGTCCGCAGGGCCCGACGGACCTGCAGGTGCTGGAGGTCAATGGGGTGGCAGCCTGGCAGGGGCTGCAGCAGGTGATGGACCAGCCTCTGGCGCCGCTGATCGTCAACGACCTGATCGACCGCAAGATGGCGCAGCACGGTCCGGCCATCCGCATCGCGCGGCACCGCCCATGAAGGCCCGCGCCGAAGTGGCCTTCCGGCTGGCCTGCTGTCTGGACGTGGCGGTGCGCAAGCCGGGCAACGTCAGCCTGGCGAGCCCCGGTCACGGCATGGCGGCCCGACACTTTCTGGACAGCGCCCGGGTGGCCGGGCCGGTCTTGTTCCAACCCGGCGCGACGGTCGGCGCCCGCATCGAGCAGGCCGTGTCGGCCACGCGCGCCGTGGCAGGCTGCAACACCAACCTGGGCATCGTGTTGCTGACCGCCCCGCTGGCCGCAGCGCTGGAGGCGGCCCCCGATGAGCCGGTGGCGACCGGGCCCTGGCAGCAGGCCACCGAAGGCGTGCTGCACGCCCTGACCCGCGACGACGCGGCAGCGGCCTTCCGCGCCATTGCCCTGGCTGCACCGGGCGGCCTGGGCAAGGTGCCCGATCAGGATGTGCACGCGCCCCCCACCGTCACCCTGCGTGACGCCATGGCGCTCGCCGCCCCGCGGGACCGCGTTGCCATGCAGTACATGCAGGCGCATGACGATGTGTTCCACCCGCTGCTGAACACCTTGCGCACCGCCTGGCGACAGCGCATGGAAAGCAGCCCGCCAGGGCGGGATGGAGCCCGAGCCGCACTCGTTCACAGCGTGCAGATGACCTTTCTGCATGCACTGAGCCACTGGCCCGATTCGCATGTGGCGCGCAAGCACGGCGAGGCCACCGCGCAGCAGATCATGACCCAGGCCCGCCCCTGGCTGGCCAGGGGCCACAGCGGCGTGGGGTTCGACGGCCTGCTCGCATGGCAGGACTGGGACAGCGCACTCAAGGCCCGGGGACTGAACCCCGGCACCAGCGCCGACCTCACGGTGGCGACCCTGCTGGTGGCGGCCCTGACCGAGCCCGATTGGGCCGAGGCGGCCATGGCCCTGGTCGGGGCCATGCCGGACTGATCAGGCTGAGACCGGGCGAACGTCCGGGCTCTTGATGCGAGCCCGGGGCGGCGCGAAGTCACCCGCGCGGCGTTCGATGACGACGCCCACCGCCACCACATCATCGAACTTGCGGGGCTTGGCCACCGCCACCCGCGTCCACACCGCGCCGAACTCCATCACCAGGATCCGGGCCACGTCCTCGGCCAGAGCCTCGAGCAGCTGCACGCCGTGCTCCGCCAGCAGGCGCAGCACCCGGCCCCGCACCACGCTGTAGTCGATCGTGTCGTGGATGCGGTCCGTCGCGCAGGCATGGGAGCGGGGCAGGCCCGCCTGCAGGTCGATGCGGACCGGCTGCGTGGCTTCCAGCTCGTCATCGTGGATGCCGATCACGGTGTCGGCCACGAGGCCCTCGATGAAGATGATGTCCAGCGCTTCGCCGGGGACGGGGTTCGCATGCCGGGGCAGTTGTCCGACGTGCAGCAGCTCGAGGCTGGTCATGGGGTGCTCCTTGTGGTCGCCTGGTGGCCACCGATCCAACTGAGGGGTCTGCCCGGCTGGCACGGCTTGTGCACCTGCAGGCGAGAACACACCCCGTTCTGCAAGTTGCATGCCCCTGACCACGCCATGAATGCCCCCTGCCCTTCCCCCCTCGCTGGCAGCCGCATCGCCTGGGCCATCACCGGCTCGGGCCATGGCCTGGTCGAGTCCCTGGCGCTGGCCAGAAGCCTGCCCGATGTGGACCTCTTTCTGTCCGCCGCGGCCGAAGAGGTCCTGCCCCAGTACGGCCACACGCTCGATGCCCTGCGCGCCGACTTCAAGGTCTTCCGCGACAAGAGCGCCAGCGCCATCCCGGTGGGCCAGCTGTATGCCGGCGTCTACCACACCGTCGTCATCGCCCCGGCCACCAGCAACACCGTGGCGAAATGCGCGCTCGGGATCTCCGACACGCTGCCCACCAACATGCTGGCCCAGGCAGGCAAGCTGGGCATCCTGAGCATCGTCTTCGCCTGTGACACCGAGCCCGTCGTGGTCACCCGCGCACCGCATGACTGGGTGACCCTGCGGCCCCGGCGCATCGAACTCGATCATGTTGCGCGCCTGCGCGAGCTGGATCACTGCCAGGTCGTGTGCAACATCCCCGAACTCGAAGCGGCCCTGGCCGCCCGGCGCAACAAGGTGTCCGATACATGGAACACATCGTCTTTCTGACGGGGCACCTGGCGCACCCTGCGCTGGAACGCGTGCTGCACGGCCTGGCCCCGACGCCCTTCACCTGGGAGATCCGGGACATCGGCCTGCAGGTGGCCGCCCTGATGACGGCGGACATGATCCGCCGCCGTGTGCCGGCGCCCGTCCAGGCCGACCGGATGATCGTGCCCGGGCGCTGCATGGGCGACGTCGCCGCCTTGAGCGCCCACTATGGCATCCCGGTGGAGCGGGGCCCGGAAGAGCTCAAGGACCTGCCCCGCTATTTCAAGCGTGCGCAGCAGCCGGTCGACCTCACGCAGTACCGCACGCGCATCTTTGCCGAGATCGTGGACGCCCCCCACCTCGATGTCGCAGGCATCCTCGCCCGCGCGCGGCAACACCGGTCCGAAGGGGCGGATGTGATCGACCTCGGCTGTCTGCCGGCCACGCCCTTCCCGCACCTGGAAGACGCCGTGCGGGCGCTGAAGCGCGAGGGCCACACGGTGAGCGTCGACACCCCCGACCCCCAGGAGCTGCTGCGGGGCGGTCGGGCCGGGGCCGACTACCTGCTGAGCCTCAACATCGACACGCTGTGGGTGGCCGACGAGGTCGCTTCGGTGCCGGTGCTGATTCCGCGCACCCCGACGGACACGGCCTCGCTGGACGAGGCGATTGCCGGCATGCAGGCCCGAGGCCGGCCCTTCCTGGCCGACCCCATCCTCGACCCTCTGCCCTTCGGCTTCACCGAGTCCGTGGTGCGCTACCACGGGCTGCGGGCACGCCATCCGGACATCGACATCCTGATGGGCGTGGGCAACCTCACGGAGCTGCTGGAGGCCGACACGAGCGGCATCAATGCGGTGCTGCTGGGCATCGCGACCGAACTCGACATCGCCGCCATTCTCACGACGCAGGTCAGCGGCCATGCGCGCCGTGCCATCCGAGAGGCCGACTGGGCCCGGCGCATCCACCACGCCGCCCACCAGATGCACATGCTGCCCAAGGGGCTGAGCGACGCCCTGATGACCGTGCACGCCAAGCACCCCTTCCCCGACAGCCCCGCCGAGATCGAGCAGACCGCCGCGGCCGTGCGCGACCCGAACTTCCGCGTCCAGGTCTCCGAGCAGGGCATCCACGTGTACAACCGCGACGGGCACCGCCTGGGACAAGACCCCTTCGCACTGTGGCCCACGCTGGGCCTGGAGCACGACGCCTCTCATGCCTTCTACATGGGCGTGGAACTGGCACGGGCGCAGGTGGCCTTTCAGCTTGGCAAGCGGCATGTTCAGGATCAACCACTGAGCTGGGGGTGCGCGGTCGACGCGGCTCAGGATGGCGCACACCGTTGCGCCCCACCGGCCCGGGAGCCTGCATGAACGACCAGATCTTCGAAGCCGTGGTGAGCACGCTGGACCCGCAGGGCACGCCACACCTGGCCCCCATGGGCGTGCGCTATCTGGCAGGCGATGTACCGTCCGTGCGCCTGCTGCCCTTCAAGCCGTCCCGCACGCTGGATCACATCTTGAGCCGGGGGACGGCCGTGCTCAATGTGCTGACGGACACCCGGGTGTTTGCCGGCTGCGTAACCGGCCGCCGCACCTGGCCCACCGTGCCGTTGAACGGCGTGGCGGGGGTGCGCCTGGCCTGCGCGCTGCGGCACCTCGCCCTGCAACTGACCGACGTGCAGCCGGATGCGCAACGCCCCGTGCTGACCCTGTCGGTGGTGCAGGCACAGGACCATGCCCCTTTCCTCGGATTCAACCGGGCGCAGGCCGCGGTCATCGAAGGTGCGGTGCTGGTAAGCCGCCTGCACCTGCTGCCCCTGCACCAGATTCAGAACGAGATGCGTCCACTGCAGGTGGCCATCGACAAGACCGCCGGCCCGCAGGAGCGCGAAGCATGGCAATGGCTGTGCGAGGCCGTGGCCCGCCACGCCCTGCAACTGGACTCCCCGTCCAACCTGAATGGAGCGACCGCATGAATTCCCCCCTCCACGGCGTGCTGGTGAGTGTGCGCAATCTGGACGAAGCATGCCGGGCGCAGGCCGCAGGCGTGGACCTGATCGACCTGAAGGAGCCCGCCGACGGCGCGCTGGGCGGCCTGCCCTGTGCCCTCATCCGTGAGGTGGTCACCGGCCTGCGCGGTCGCGGCCACCATGGTCCGCTCAGCGCCACCATTGGCGACGTGCCCATGACCGAGCTCGACACCATCCTGGCCCGCGTGCAGGCCGTGGCAGCAACCGGGGTGGACATCGTCAAGGTCGGGATCACGTCCGGCCCGGAGGCCGCTGCCGTGATCGATGCCCTCGCGCCCCTGCCCTGCGCCATCATTCCGGTGTTTCTGGCCGACGATGGCCTGGACCCGCTGCTGCTGGACCGCGCCCACCGCGCACGCTTTCCCGCCCTGATGCTGGACACGGCCCGCAAGGACCGGGGCAGCCTGTTCGATGTGCTGGCGCAGGCCGAGCTGCAGGACTTCGTCTCGGCCTGTCATCGCCATGGTCAGGGCGCGGGCCTGGCCGGGGCGCTGCGCTTCCGGCACCTTGCAGACCTGGCCGCGCTGTCTCCCGACTATGTCGGCTTCCGCAGCGCCGTGTGCATCGGAGACCGGGCGCAGGGCCTGCAGACCGATCTCGCCCGGGCGCTGATGGCCCAGGCGGCCACATGGGGCCTCTCGCGCAAGCGGCGGCCTCACGCCATCGACGTGCCGATGGGCGTCCCGGTGAGCCAGCTGCGCAGCGTCTCGACCTGATC
Source organism: Aquabacterium olei (assembly GCA_029279925.1). GTDB lineage: Bacteria > Pseudomonadota > Gammaproteobacteria > Burkholderiales > Burkholderiaceae_C > Aquabacterium > Aquabacterium olei_A. The sequence continues at coordinate 12,249 of JAJUHM010000019.1, read as the reverse complement.
GCTGGACAGGACATCGATCGCCAGGCCTGCGTGGCGGGCCATGGGTTCGAAGGCGGCATCCACGATGCCCCGTGCGGCCCATTCCGCGACGTCCCATCGGGGCTCGACGGCGCACGATTTCACCAGCGTCAGGCGCTCGGCATTGAGCTGGCGTGCCAGCCACAGCGCCAGGCTGTCGGAGGTCACGTCCCAGCTGGTGAGTTCGTCGGGCTGGTCACGCAAGGCCTGCATCGGCATTCACAAGGCCGTGCCCCCGCGGCGCAGCACCCGGCGCACATCGGCTGTCGAGAGCACCGGCTCGAGCGTGCCCACGAGGCTGCGCATCATCATCGCGGTCTGGGCCATGGCCAGCACGGCCATGTTGTGCGCGGCCACGTCATCGAACTGCCAGTGCCGCTGGGCCGTGCGCACCTCGTCTGCAAAGCGCCCGCCACCGGGCACGACGACCACGCGCCCCCGACCCACGGTCGCGAGCAAGGCCAGCCACTCGGGCAGGCGTTCGCCCTCGGCCAGGCTACCGCCCAGCTTCACGACCCACATGCGGCATCCTCCTGCGCGCACAGACAGGCCACCGCCACGCTCGGCGCACACACATCGGCCCAGGTGGCCGTGTCCGGCGTGGCATCCGAGGCCATCGAGAACGCCACGGTGTTCAGGCGGTGCACAGGGCGGTTCATCATCCGGCCCAGCGCTTCCACCAGAAACTGTCCGCACCCAGCCGCCACCAGCGGCGCATCGGCCGGCAACCCGGCCTGTCGGGACACGCGGTCCACCTGTTCGGCCGTCCAGTCCAGCTGCGCCTGCCGCCAGGTGTGAGCCAGCGCCCGCCAGGCGGGCAGATCGGCATCCCGCCCGTCCAGCCCGATCAGGCGCGCCAGCCGCTGGCAGCTGCCATCCAGGTCCTTCGCGCCCCCATCGGCCGCCGGGTACTGGTCATGCACAGCCTGCAGTTCGCCAGTCAGACGGTACACATCGGCCGTGGTCGCGAAGAACTCGTTCATCACATTGCGCAGCAACCCCGCGAAGGGCACCTGGCGGGCCAGCACACACACCGGCGTGCGCGCCACGCCCAGGTAAACCAGCTCACCCGTGGCCAGCCGGCCGGCGTCCGTCCGACCCAGGGCTCGCACATCGCCACCCCGCAGGGCGATGATGTCGGTCGTCGTGCTGCCGATGTCGACCAGCATCCCGCTGCCCACGGCGCGCGCTGCCACGGCCGCGGTGGCCAGCCAGTTGGCCGAGGCCACGGCCTGCCACGCAGGGCGCAGTGTCTCGAGCGCAGGCCAGCCCGCCTCGCCGGCATAGAACCGAAGACTCTGGCCTGGCAGCGCAGCCATGCGCTGTGCAATGGCCATCACGCCATCTTCTCGGTGGGCGAAGGCATCGACCATTTCCCCGCTCATGGTGACCGCATGGTGCACACGGGCCAGGTCGGGCCAGTGCTGCTGCGCGGCCTGCAGCACCGCATCGAGCTGGTCCAGCCCCTGCCACAGCGGACAGGCCCACTGCCGCACCGCCTGCACGCGGCCTCGCGCCACGCGACAGGCCTTGACGTGCGCCCCGCCGATGTCCCAGCCGACATACGGGGTGCCCTCGCTGGTTCCGTCGCGCTCACGCATGCGCCTTCTCCGGCACAGGTCGTCCCTCTGGCGCAAAGACATCGAGCAGCATGGCGCCCAGGCTGAGGCCGGTCGCCTCCGACAGGCCGGCAAACGCCCAGGTCACACGCGGGTTCACCTCGATCACCACGGGCCCGAACACAGGGTGGTCCACGTAGTCGATGCCGACAAAGCCCTTCAGACCCGGTATGGCCGCCACCACCTGTCGTGCCAGCCGCGCAAGCCGGGCCCGTGCCGGATCCCCCTCCCCCATCACATTGCGTGTGAGGCCCGCCATGCTCACGTGGCCGTCGGGGGCCACGTGCATGTGCAGCTGGTTGACACTGACCAGCTTCGTGCCCGATGCGCCCACCACCAGAGACAGGCTCATGGGCAGGCCGTCCACCCAGGGTTCGAGGGTGCTGGTCAGGCCGCGGGCGTCGCGGTCGGCCCAGGCCATCCGCGCCTCTTCTTCGCGTTGGAACCGTTGTGTGGCCAGCGCCCCGGCGCCGTCATCGGGCTTCACGACCCACGCCCGGGCCGCCTGGCGCACCGCCGGGTCCGGCGGTGTCAGCACGCCCACCGCCTCCAGGGCGGCCAGCGTCAGGCTCTTGCTCGTGGCCACCCGGATGGCATCCGGGTCACAGCCCATCCAGCGCGCAGCCGGCACGCTCGCGCAGCACGCCGCCAGCAGGCCCTCGGCCTCGGGCGCCACCGCCCAGATCAGGTCATGGCCCACGGCCAGCCGCGAGAGCAGCGCGGGCGCTGACTCGCCGGGCCGGGCGCGCACGCCACCGTCCTCCCACGGCGCCGTCACGTGCGACAGTGTGACGCCCGGAAGCGCCGCCAGGGACGACACCATGGCCGTGCGCATGTCCCGCCCCACGGACAACAGCTCGGCTTGATCGCCTTCCGCTCCCGCGCTGAGGTGTTCGTACACCAACACTGACAAAGGCCTCATGGTATGAACGTGATCCCGGTGATGGATGTGAAAGAGGGGCGCGTGGTCCACGCCCGCCGTGGTGCACGCGACCAGTACCAGTCCGTGCGTTCCGACCTGTGCCCCGGCGATGACCCGATCGAGGTGGCGCAGGCGCTGCTCCGGTACACCGGCGCCCGCCAGCTGTACCTGGCCGACCTCGATGCACTGCAGGGCAAGGGACTGCAAGCCGCCGTGCTGGCGCGCCTGAGAACCGCCCTGCCCGACATCTGCCTGTGGGTCGATGCCGGCATCCGGCGCCCGGATGACCTGGACGCCCTGCTGGCTTGCTTCGCGCTCTCGCCCCAGCAACTGGTGGCGGTGCTGGGCAGCGAGTCCCTGTCTTCGCTCGAGGCCCTGCGCGGCTGTCTCGCGCGCCATCCGGCCTGCGCGCTGTCGCTGGACCATCGCCATGGCCAGCCGATCGACCCTGCCGCCTGCTGGTCGTCTCCGCAGGACTGGCCCGAGCGGGTGATTGCCATGAACCTCGACCAGGTCGGCGCCGAAGCGGGCCCCGACCTCGGCCTGATCCGGCAGATCCGGTCGCATGCGCCCGACGCCCACGTGCTGGGGGCCGGCGGCATCCGTGATGACGCCGACCTGAACGCGGCCGCCCAGGCCGGCGCCCATGGGTGGCTGGTGGCCAGCGCACTGCACCAGCGGCGGCTTCCACCCGCCAGCTGACAGCAGCAGCGGACGGGGCAAGCGGGTGGCGGCGCAGACCAGGACATGCCGTCGACCAAACAGAATTCATGCCATCGCCCCGCTGACGTTGTCTGGCGATGCCCTGACACCGACGGCGACACACTTTGCCTGCACCGCTGAGCCGCGCCCGCAGGACAGACTGTCCCACCCCTGCCACGCCTTGATCGTGCGTGCGGGGTCGATCCCTGGCGCGCCGCATGGCATGTGCATTGCGTTCATGCCGCCACATGAACGCCCTTTCCGACAGCAGCCACGCCACCCCGGCTGCGGAAACACCTCCTTGGACGTGCCCCTACTGCGCCCTGCTGTGTGACCACGCCCAGGTCGACCTGGCCGACCCGCCTCGCCTGCGCGGGGCCAGCTGCCCACGGGCCGACGGGGCACTGGCGCACCTGCTGCCGGCAGACAACCCCGAGGCAACCCAGGCATGGGTCAAGGGAACACGCGCCTCCGTGGCCGAAGCGCTGGACGTTGCAGCTCAATGGCTGAGCCAGTCACGCCGTCCGCTGCTCGGCGGGCTGGCCACCGATGTGGCCGGGGCCCGCGCCCTGTACCGTCTGGCGGCGAGCACCCATGCGGTCGCCGACCACGCGCACGGGCAGGCGCTGCACAACGCCGTGCGTGCCCAGCAGGACAAGGGCACCTTCTACACGACCCTGTCCGAGGTCCTGAACCGCTGCGATCTGCTGGTGTGTGTGGGCACGCAGCCGGCGGCGCGTTATCCGCTGTTCTACGAGCGATGCGGCATCGGCCGCACCGATCTGCCCCGGCGCCATGTGGTCTACCTGGGGGCCGACGTGGACCCGGCCCTGACACAGGGTGAGCACGTACGCGGCGAAGCGCAGGCCGTCGGGGCGCCGCTGGCCCGGACGCTGTCGGAGTTGGCCGCCTGCGTGCGGGGGCATGTCGCTGCCGATGCACGGGTGGCTGCCTGGCAGCCCCTGGTCGATCGGCTGCGCGCAGCCCGCTATCCGGTGTTCGTGTGGGAACCCGGCATGGCCGGCCCGCACGGCGAACTGGTGGGCGAAGCCCTCTACCGGCTGGTGGCCGAGCTCAATGTCCAAGGCCGGGCCACCACGCTGAGCCTCGGCGGCAGCGAGGGCGCCTACGCCGTCAACCAGGCATGGACGTGGCTCTCCGGCCTGCCATTGCGCACCGAGCACAGCCCGGCCGGGCTGACCCACGATCCGGTCCGGCTGGCCGGCGGCCGCCTGCTCGCTCAGGGCGAGGTGGACCTGCTGCTGTGGGTCGCCAGCTTTCAGCCGGGCCTGATCCCACCCGACACCAGCCTGCCGCAGATCATCCTGGGGCGACCCGGCCTGGTCCGTCCCGAAGGCGACGTCGTCTTCATTCCAGTGGCCACGCCCGGCATCGAGGCCGGCGGCCACCTCTTTCGTGCCGATGGCGGCGTCGTGCTGCCCCTGCGGCCGATCCGGCCCTCGTCCCTGCCCACGGTGGCCGAGGTGGTCGAGGACCTGCTGCAACGCCTTCAGGCACACACCGGAGCCCCGGCATGAGCACCATCCGACTCCAGGGCGGCCGTCTGTACGACCCGACCCACGGCATCGACGGCGTGGTGCGCGACCTCGTCCTGCGTGACGGCCGCATCGTGGACCTGCCCGCCCACGAAGCCGTCGACCAGACGATCGACGTCACCGGCTGCATCGTCATGGCCGGTGGCATCGACATGCACACGCACATCGCCGGCGGCAAGATGAACCTGGCGCGCCTGATGCTGCCGGAAGACCATCGCCGTGGCTTCGATCCCGCCCCCTTGCCGCTCAACCCGCTGGAGCTGGCCTCGTGCGGGCACTGCGCCCCCGGCACACTGCAGACGGGCTACAGCTATGTGAAGATGGGCTACACCAGCGCGTTCGAGCCCGCCATGGCCGCGAGCAACGCCCGCCACACGCACCTCGAGATGGGCGATGTGCCCATCCTCGACCACGGGGCCTATGTGATGCTCGGCAATGACGAGCTGCTGCTCGACATGATGGCCCGGCAGCAGCCCATCGAACGCATCCGGGACTACATGGCCTGGACCATCCATGCCACCAAGGCACTCGGTGTGAAGGTGGTGAACCCGGGCGGCATCTCCGCCTTCAAGTTCAACCAGCGCCGGCTCGATGTCGACGAGGCACACACACACTGGTCCGTCACGCCGCGCCAGATCCTGCAGACGCTCGCGCGTTGCCTGCAGGACCTGGGCATCCCGCACCCGCTGCACATCCACACCAGCAACCTGGGTGTGCCGGGCAACATCGCGTCGACCCTGAGCACCATCGAGGCGCTGGAAGGCCTGCCCGCCCACCTGACGCATGTGCAGTTCCACAGCTATGGCAAGGAAGGGCCGCACAAGTTCTCGTCGGCGGCGGTCGAGCTGGCCGAGGCGGTCAACCGCCACGCCAACATTTCGGTGGACGTGGGCCAGGTCATGTTCGGGCAGACGGTCACCATCTCGGGCGACACCATGCGGCAATGGGCCAACGCCCCCGCCGGCTCGCCCCGCAAGTTCGGCGGCGCCGACATCGAGTGCGACGCGGGCTGCGGCGTGGTGCCCTTCCAGTACCGCGAGAAGAGCTATGTCAACGCGCTGCAGTGGAGCATCGGGCTCGAGCTGTTCCTGCTGATCGATGACCCGTGGCGCGTGGTGCTGACCACCGACCACCCCAACGGCGGGCCCTTCGGCAGCTACCCGCACCTCATCCGCCTGCTGATGGACAAGGCCTTCCGCGATGAACAGCTGGCGCGGCTGCACCCGGATGTCGCCGCCCACGCCCCGCTGCGCGAGATCCGCCGCGAGCTGACGCTGTACGAGATCGCCATCCTGACCCGTGCGGGACCGGCCCGTTTGCTCGGTCTGTCGGACAAGGGCCACCTGGGCGCTGGCGCTGCGGCCGACGTCGCGGTCTACCGGGTCCAGGATGACATCGAGGCCATGTTCACCACACCGGCCTACGTCTTCAAGGATGGCCTGCTGGTGGCCCAAGCCGGCGAGATCGTCGCCACGCCGACCGGCGGCGTGCACTTTGCCGAGCCCGACTTCGATCCGTCCATCGGCAAGACGCTGCAGTCCTATGCGCGGCGGCATCTGACGGTGAACCCCGCTCATGCGGTCATCGGCCACGACGAACTGTGCAGCTGCGGTCGCGGCGGACGCCTGTTGCCCACGGCCTGCTTTCGAACCTCCTCTCTTGCCGCCTGAGCCCCATGCATCTCCAAGGGATCGCCATCGACGACAGCTTTGCAGAGGCCTTTCCGATGAAGGCCACGCGACTGATCGTCACCGCCCACACGCTCGAATGGGCGCGCCATGCGGGCACCGCAGCCACAGGCTTTGCCACCTCCGTGATCGCCTGTGGCTGCGAAGCCGGGATCGAGCGCGAGCTGTCGCCCGACACCACGCCGGACGGCCGACCGGGCGTTGCCCTGTTGTTCTTCTCGATGTCCGGCAAGGAACTGGCCAAGCAGATCGAACGGCGCGTGGGGCAGTGCGTGCTCACGTGCCCCAGCACCGCGGTGTATGCCGGGCTTCCCGAAGGCGAGGCCATGCCGCTGGGCAAGAACCTGCGCTTCTTCGGCGACGGCTGGCAGCAGTCCAAGGTGATCGATGACGTGCGCTACTGGCGGGTGCCCGTGATGGACGGCGAGTTCGTCGCCCAGGAAAGCACCCCGGTGGTCAAAGGCGTGGGGGGCGGCAACCTGCTGCTGCTGGCCCGGGACACCGACAGCGCGCTGGCCGCTGCCGAGGCGGCGGCCGACGCCATGCGTCAGGTTCCCAACGTGATCCTGCCCTTTCCGGGCGGGGTGGTGCGCTCCGGCTCGAAGGTCGGCAGCAAGTACAAGGCCCTGAGCGCCTCGACCAATGACGCGTTCTGCCCCAGCCTCCTCCATGTGAGCCCGCGCTCCGCGCTGACGCCCGAGGTGGGCAGCGTGCTCGAAATCGTGATCGACGGCCTGAGCGAAGCCGACGTGGCCGCGGCCATGCGCGCCGGCATCGCGGCCGTGACAGGGCACGGCAGCCAGCCTCCGGTGGCCGGCCTGCTGCGCGTGTCCGCCGGCAACTATGGCGGCAAGCTGGGCCCTTACCACTTCCATCTACGGGATCTGCTGCCCGAAGGAGCGCACGCATGAGCGGCCACCTGCTTCGGCTGCACACGCAGCCCGCGCTCTCGATCGACCTGCACACGCTGCACCCCGAGCGGCTGCGCGGCCTGAGCGCCACCGAGGTCAGCCACCTGCCGCTGTGGCATGGGCGCGATGCGGCCACCGTCGGTGACTTCTGCCATGTGAGCACAGCGACCGACATGCCGGACACGCTCACGCTCGACGGCGACTTCAGCCGCTTCCATCGCATCGGTCAGGGGCTGACGGACGGCCGCATCGTCGTCACAGGCTCAGTGGGTGATCTGGCGGGTGCCGGCATGCGAGGGGGCCAGCTTGTCATCGAAGGACATGCCCGGGACCTGACCGGCTGCGAGATGGCCGGTGGACGGATCGAGGTCCACGGCAACGTGCGGGACCACGCAGCCGGTGCCCAGGTCGGCAGCCTGGACGGCATGCGTGGCGGCACCTTCATCGTGCGCGGCCATGCCGGCGCCCGGCTGGCCGACCGGATGCGCCGCGGCACCCTGGTGGTCTGCGGCGACACCGGCGATCACCTGGCCTCCCGCATGGTGGCCGGCACCGTGCTGGTGGGCGGCCGCACCGGTGCCCATCCTGCCTGGGGCATGCGCCGGGGCTCCCTGGTCTTCGCGGGCCCCGCCCCTGACCTGGGCCCCACGTTTGCGCCCAACCCCGCCGACGTTCGCGTGGCCTGGCAACTGCTGGCCCGTCATCTTGCCCCGCTGGCTGCCGGGCTCGTTCCCCAGGCCGTCGACCTGCCTCGGCACGCGCCTGCACGCCGAACCGGTGACCTCTCCGTCAGTGGCATCGGCGACGTCTTCGTGCTCGGTTGACCCCGCGCACTGCCTTCATTCAATTTCCTGAAACCACTTCAAACCATGACCCAGCCTGACTACCTCTTCCACGCCGGCGAAGCCACCGTGTTCGCAGCCGAAGGCCAGTTCACCGACGCCATGCCCGAAGTCCTGATCGGCCGCACCAGTGGCCCCGTCGGCCAGGCCTTTGCCAACATGATGGCGCAGACCAAGGGGCACACCGCGATGTTCGCCATCCGGGCCTGCAACCAGCTGGTCCGCCCGGCCACCATCATGGTGCCCAAGGTCACCCTCAAGGACAGCGCCAACATCGAACTGTTCGGGGGCGTGGTGCAGTCCGCCACGGCCGATGCCGTTGTCGACCTGGTGAGCGAGGGCGTCATCCCGCGTGACCTGGTCAACGAGCTGTGCATCATCAGCCTGGTGTGGATCGACCCGCGGTGCGCGCAGGACCCGCAACTCAGCAAGCGCGACATGTACCGCACCAACTACGAAGCCACCAAGCTGGCGATCCGCCGGGCCCTGGCCAACGAGCCCTCGGTGGACGAGCTGATCGCCAAGCGCCACACCGTCCGTCACGACATGGACGACTGGAGCTGAGGCCAGCGTCATGCACGGCCCCGCCGAGCCCTTCGCGCTGCTGGACGACTGCACGGCGACCCCGGGTCAGCCCTGCAGCCGCCTGTACACCGGCTTCGTGCGGGAGCACCGCTGCGAGAACGCAGCCACGCTGGACGCCCTCTGGCAGGACGTGCAGCGGGATCAGCAGGCCGGCCTGCATGCCGTCGTGCTGGCCGACTACGAATGGGGGCTGGCCCTGGTCGGCCTGCCGCCCCGCCCCCCAGCCTCCGCCGAACAACAAGCCACATCGCCCGCCTTGCGCGTGCTGATGTTTGCGCGGCTGCACCACCTGAGCCGCGACGAGGTCGATGCCTGGCTTGCTTCTCCGCCCGGGTTCACCGTTGCACACGGCGGGGCGCCCCGGCTGAGCCCCTTGACGCCCACGCTCGGCCCTCAGGTCTACGCCCGGGCCATCGCGCGCATCCACGATGCGATCCGTGCCGGTGAGACCTATCAGGTCAACCACACACACCGCCTGCGGGGCGAGCTGACCGGCTCGCCACTGGCCCTGTATCGCCTGCTGCGCGCCCGCCAGCCCGTGCCCTACGGCGCGCTCATCGCCCTGCCGCCTGCGCCGGGACGTCCGGCATGGGTGCTGTCGTGCTCGCCAGAGCTGTTCATCGAACAAAACCAGGGCACCCTCACGGCCCGGCCGATGAAGGGCACCGCCCCGCGCTCGGCGGACCCGTCCGTCGACCAGGCCCAGGCCCACTGGCTCCGGCACGACGCAAAGAACCGGGCCGAGAACCTGATGATCGTCGACCTGCTGCGCAACGACCTGGGCCGCGTGGCGCAGACCGGGACCGTGAAGGTGCCCGAGCTGTTTGCCGTGGCGCCACACGGGGCGGTCTGGCAGATGACGTCGACGATCACGGCCCGCCTGCGCGCGCACCTCAGCTTCCCGGACCTCCTGCGCGCCAGCTTTCCCTGTGGCTCCATCACGGGCGCGCCCAAGCGCCACACCATGCAACTGATCCAGCAGCTGGAAGACACGCCACGCGGCCTGTACACCGGCAGCATCGGCTGGGTCGATGCCACCGGCACCGATGCGGACAGCTGGGCCTGCTGCCTGTCGGTCGCCATCCGGACTGTCTGCGTGTCGGCCCCCGATGCCGAAGGCCTGCATGCCATCGAGATGGGCGTGGGCAGCGGCATCGTGCTCGACAGCGAGGCTGAGTCCGAGTACGCGGAATGCCAGCTGAAGGCCCGCTTCCTGACCGGCGTGGTCGAAGCCGCCCCGCTGGATACCGCCCCCGACACGCCGTGGACCGCTCCCTTGCCCGCGGCGGCCTGCGCGGTCTGAGGCCGTGGCCATGCGCCTCTCGCACCTCGCGCTGTTCGACCTGGATCACACCCTGATCGACTTCGACAGCGGCATGGCCTGGTGCGAGGTCCACGAACGCGCCGGCCGACTCCCTCCGGGCAGCCATGCGCGCTACCTGGCGTGCTGCCAGGCCTACGTCCGTGGCGAGGCGACGCTGCTGGACCTGCACCGCCTGCTTGTCCGCCCCTTGAACGGCCTGCCGGCCGACACCCTGCATGCGTGGCAGGCCGCCTTCAGCGCGGCCATGGCGCCGTGTGTGAGCCCGTGGGCGCTGGATCTGGTCAACCGGCACCGCCAGGCGGGCCACCCCTGCGTGCTGGTCACGGCCACGTCCCGCCTGATCGCCGAGCCGCTGGCCCGGCTGCTGGGCCTCCATCACACCCTGGCCACCGAACCCGCCCTCTCAGGCGATGGCGATATCCAGGACATGCCTTGCTGGGGCAGCCACAAGGTGACGCGGGTTGAGGCATGGTTAAGCCAGTACGACCACGGCGGGCTGGCCGACATGACGTCCTGGTTCTACTCGGACGCGTACAGCGACCTGCCCCTGCTGCAGTCCGTCACCCACCCGGTTGCCGTCCAGCCTGACGGCCGCTTGAGGGCCCATGCGCGGGCTCGGGGTTGGCCCATTGTCGAGCGGGGCGAGGCGCGCGATTGAAGCCGTCGTGCTCCAATCGCACAACCTCCTCCCCGATGACAGCCGGTGGTCCGGCACCTCCCGACCCGATGAGCCTCATCCTGTTTTCGCTCTGGCCCCTGTTCGCCCTGATCGTGGCCGGTTTTGTGCTGAACCGCCGCGGCTTTCCAGGTCAGGGCTTCTGGCCCGGTGCAGAGCGCTTCAACTACTTTGTTCTCTTTCCTACGCTGCTCTTCAACAGCCTGGCCGTCGCGCCGCTGAACAGCGCCTCGCTGCCCCGGCTGGCAGCCACCGTGCTCGTCACCCTGTCGGTCTGCATGGCGGGCCTGCTGCTGGCCAGGCGCTTGCGCCCATGGCCAGTGGCGCGCTGGGGCGTGCTGGTGCAGGGCACGCTGCGCTTCAACACCTACATGGGGTTGGCGGCCATCAGCGCGCTGCACGGGCCTGCCGGTCTGCAGATTGCCGCCGTCGTCATCGCCGTGCTGGTCCCTGCGGTCAACGTGCTGTCCGTGCTGGCCTTCATGCCCAGGGGCCAGACGCGCGCGCGGGCACTGATCCTGCCTGTCATCCGGAACCCGCTGATCCTGGCTTGCGTGGCAGGCGCCCTGTTCAACCTGGCCGGCCTGGAAATGAAGTGGGGCTCAGAGCGGCTGCTGGGCCTGCTGGCGGCTACCAGCCTGCCCCTGGGGCTGCTGTGCGTGGGCGCCGGACTGAATCCGTCCGAGCTCAAGGGCCAGATGGGGAGCATGTGCAGCAACGCCGCCGTGCGCCTGCTGGCGGTGCCCGCTGCAGCCTGGCTTTGCGCCCGCCTGCTTCAACTGCCCGCCACCGAGGCCGCCGTGCTCGTGCTGATCTTCGCCCTGCCCACCGCACCGGCCGCCTATGTCCTCACACGGCAAATGGCAGGAGACAGCCACCTCATGGCCGGTATCATCACATTGCAGACGGCCGCATCGGCCCTGACCCTGCCGCTGGCCTTGCTGGCCCTGCGGTGAACAGCGGGATCCGACCCACCATGCAAAGACGCGCCCTTCTCCAGTTCGCACTCTGTGCCGTGGCCTTGTCCACCCTGCCGGCCCAGGCCGGCGCAGGCCTGCCCGAGGTCGAGGTGTTCAAGAACCCGAGCTGCGGGTGCTGCGGCGCGTGGGTCGATCACATGAAGGCCGCCGGCTTCTCGGTCAAGGTCATCGAAGTTCCGGACACGGGACCGGTGCGCCAGAGGCTCGGCATGCCGGAGCGCTTCGGCAGCTGCCACACGGCCACCGTGGGCGGCTACACCCTGGAAGGCCATGTGCCGGCCGACGAGGTCAAGCGCCTGCTCAAGACGCGCCCTCGGGCAGTGGGCCTGGCCGTGCCGGGCCTGCCCCTCGGGGCGCCCGGCAGGGCGAGGGGGAGGGGTGCTTCCGGCTCCGGTGCCGGGGTCGTGGTTGTGCGGCGGGGGATTG
>JAJUHM010000018.1 GCA_029279925.1 Aquabacterium olei | reverse complement strand
GTAGCCGTCTCCGACAAACTTTAGTTTCTGCTCCGGATACCGGAAGGTAAACCGTTTTATGATCAGGTGTTTGGAACCTGATTCTATTGCCTTGATAAAGCCTGAAGCTGTATTCATCGCACTGGATGACCCGGCGCTGCTCGGCACCGACCTCATGGCCACCGGCACGCCGCTGCGCGAAGGCGTGGGCGTGATCGAGGCGCCCCGCGGCACGCTGATCCACCACTACCGCATCGGCGAAGACGACCTCATCACCCACGCCAACCTGATAGTCTCGACCACGCACAACAACACCGCGATGAACGAGGCCGTGCGCCAGGTGGCCGCGCAGTGTTTCGATGGACGCGAGCTCACCGAAGGCCTGCTCAACCGCATCGAGGTGGCCATCCGAGCCTACGATCCCTGCCTGTCGTGCGCCACCCACGCGCTGGGCAAGATGCCGATGCGGCTGGAACTGCGCGATGCCGACGGCGCCCTGCAGGACGTGCTCCTCAAGCACGAGGACGGCAACCTCGAACGACCGGAGCTCGCCGAATGAGCCTGTGGGATCAACCTCCCCATCGGGCGCCCCTGCTCGTCATTGCCATCGGCAACCCCTCGCGGGGCGACGATGGCATCGGCCCTGCGCTGGCCGATCGGCTGCAGGCGTGGCTCGCTTCACAGCCATCCACGCTGTCCGATCAGATCGAGGTGCTCACCACCATGCAACTCTCGGCAGAAGATGTGCTGGACCTGACCGACCGCACGCACGTGCTGGTGATCGACGCCCAAGCCACCCCGTCCCCGCATCCCGAATGGACCGCCGTGACGGCCGCCCCCGAAGGCCCGGCCTGGACCAGCCACCACCTCACACCGGCGCACCTGCTGAGCCTGTACACCCGGCTGTTGCAGACCGCACCGCCGCCCTGCACCGTGCTGTCGGTGCCCGGGTCGGACTTCACGCTGGGCGCCCCCTTGTCCGAGGCCGCACGCCTTCAGGTCGACCTCGCATGGCGCGCGCTGCAGGCCTGGCTGGCCCCGCACCTCGCGCACCCCACGAACACCGCACTCAGTCCTTGAACTGCGGCGTCTGCTTGGCCATGCCCGCCATCATCGCCGCCGTCAGGTCGGACGACATCAGCATGGCCGCGTTCCACGTGGCGATGTGGTTCAGTCCGTCGGCCACCGAGTGGTCACGGCTGTAGTTCAGCATCTCCTTCGTGCCACGGATCGACAGCGGCGACTTGGCCGCCACCTGGGCTGCCACCTCACGCACACCGGCCTGCAGCGCCTCGCGGCTGTCGAACACGCGGTTCACCAGCCCGATCTCGCGCGCCTCGGTGGCCTCCACGCGGCGGCCCGTGTAGGCCATCTCACGCACGATGCCCTGGTTGCCGATCAGCTTGGGCAGGCGCTGCAGCGTGCCCACGTCGGCCACCATGCCGATGTCGATTTCCTTGATCGTGAAGTACGCATCGGCCGAGCAATAGCGCATGTCGGTGCAGCTGATCAGGTCGACGCCGCCGCCAATGCAGCCACCGTGGATCGCGGCGATCACCGGCTTGCGGCATCGCTCGATGCTGGTCAGCGTGTCCTGCAGTTCGAGGATCAGCTGACGCAGCTTCTCACGCATGCGGCCATCGCAGTCGTCCTTGATCTGGCCCTGCAGCCCCATCATCATCGACAGGTCGATGCCGGAGGTAAACAGGCGCCCCTCCCCTTCGATGATGGCCACACGGGCCTCGGGCGTGCGGTCCACCCACTGCATGGCGCTGCGGATGTCCTGCCACATCGCCCAGTTCATCGCATTGGCCTTGTCCGGCCGATTCAACGTCACGGTGGCGATGTGGTCCGCCAGGGTGACGCGCAGGGTTTCCAGGGTCGGTGGGGTCAAGGTGCTTGTCTCGCTCATTTCGTGATCCTTACAGGGCCCCGCTCGGGGCCCGGACACTGACACCGTGCGGTCAGGTCACCGGGCATGCCGGATCGCCCTGCCGCACGCCATGCGTGCGCCTTACAGCGCCGCAGCCACTTCGGTGCCCTGCTTGATTGCGCGCTTGGCGTCCAGCTCGGCGGCCACGTCGGCCCCGCCGATCAGCGTCACCTTCACGCCCGCCGTCTGCAGGCCGTCCTGCAGCGCACGGAACGGCTCCTGGCCGGCACACAGCACCACGTTGTCCACCGGCAGCACGGTCTGCTGCCCGCCCACCGTGATGTGCAGGCCCTGGTCGTCGATCTTCTCGTAGGTGGCGCCCGCAATCATCTCCACATTGCGGTTCTTCAGCGAGGTGCGATGGATCCAGCCCGTCGTCTTGCCCAGGCCGTCACCCACCTTGCTCGTCTTGCGCTGCAGCAGGTAGACCTGGCGCGGCGGCGTCTCCAGCTTGGCCGGCTTGATGCCACCGCGCTCGGCGTAGCTCGTGTCGATGCCCCACTCGGCATAGAACTTCTCGGGCACCAGCGAGGGGCTTTCGCCTTCGTGCGTCAGGTACTCCGACACGTCGAAGCCAATGCCGCCCGCGCCGATCACGGCCACCGTCTTGCCCACCGGCTTCTTGTCACGCAGCACGTCCAGGTAGCTCAGCACCTTGGGGTGGTCCACACCCGGAATGGCCGGCGTGCGCGGCGCCACGCCCGTGGCCAACACCACCTCGTCGAAGCCGCCGTCGATCAGCTCCTGCGCCGACACGCGGGTGTTGAAGCGTGCCTTCACACCGGTCAGCGCCAGCTGCTTGCGGAAGTAGCGCAGCGTCTCGTAGAACTCTTCCTTGCCCGGGATCTGCTTGGCGATGTTGAACTGGCCGCCCACATCGGCGTCGGCCTCGAACAGCGTCACATCGTGGCCGCGGCTGGCGGCCGTGGTGGCACACGCCAGACCGGCAGGGCCGGCGCCCACCACGGCGATTCGCTTGGGCTGGCTGGTGGGTTCGATGACGAGTTCGGTTTCATGACAGGCACGCGGGTTCACCAGGCACGAGGTGATCTTGCCGCTGAAGGTGTGGTCCAGGCAGGCCTGGTTGCAGCCAATGCAGGTGTTGATTTCATCGGCCTTGCCGGCTTCGGCCTTGACCACGAAGAAGGGGTCGGCCAGCAGCGGGCGGGCCATCGACACCATGTCGGCGCAACCGTCGGCCAGCACCTGCTCGCCCACTTCCGGCGTGTTGATGCGGTTGGTGGTGACCAGCGGGATGCCGACCTGGCCCTTGAGCTTCTTCGTCACCCAGGCAAAGGCGGCGCGCGGCACGCTGGTCGCAATCGTCGGGATGCGGGCCTCGTGCCAGCCGATGCCCGTGTTGATCAGCGTGGCGCCGGCCGCCTCGACGGCCTGGGCCAGCTGCACCACTTCGTCGAAGCTCGAGCCGCCATCCACCAGGTCCAGCATCGACAGGCGGTAGATCAGGATGAAGTTCGGGCCGACAGCCTCGCGCGTGCGGCGCACGATCTCCACCGGGAAACGGATGCGGTTCTCGTAGCAGCCGCCCCACTCGTCGGTGCGCTGGTTGGTGCGCGCGGCAATGAACTCGTTGATCAGGTAGCCCTCCGAGCCCATGATCTCGACACCGTCGTAGCCGGCCTGCTGGGCCAGCTGGGCGCAGCGCACGAAGTCGGCAATCGTCTGCTCGACTTCGGCCGTGGTCAGCTCGCGCGGGGGCATCGGCGAAATCGGCGCGCGGATCGGGCTCGGGCCGACCAGCTCGGGGTGGTAGGCATAGCGCCCGAAGTGCAGGATCTGCATCGCGATCTTGCCGCCGGCCGCGTGCACGGCCTCGGTCACGACGCGGTGCTGCGCGGCCTCCTCTTCGGTGGCCAGGCGGGCACCGCCGGGATAGGGCCGGCCCTGGTCATTCGGGGCGATGCCGCCCGTCACCATCAGCGCCACACCGCCCCGTGCCCGCTCGGCATAGAAAGCGGCCATCCGTTGGAAGCCGTTCTTGGCCTCTTCCAGACCCACGTGCATCGAGCCCATCAGGACACGGTTGCGCAGCGTGGTGAAGCCCAGGTTAAGCGGTTGAAGCAGGTGGGGGTAAGCGGTCATCGGGGTCTCCGGCAGGATGATCGAGGCGCAACAGTCACACACCTGTGCGGCCGGGGAAAGCCGGGAAACCGACAGGTCGACACAGAAATGCAACCAGTTGCATAGCTGGCCGGACTGTAATCGAGCTTTCCCCGACATGCAACTGGTTGCATACCCGGATGCGCCCGCTACACTCGTCGCATGTCGCTCGCCCACGCCCTGATGACGTCCCTGCTGGAAAAGCCCTCTTCCGGCTACGACCTGGCCCGCCGCTTCGACAAATCCATCGGTTTCTTCTGGCACGCCACGCACCAGCAGATCTACCGCGAGCTGGCCCGGATGGAACAGGCCGGCTGGATCGCCTCCGAAGCGGCACCCGATGGCGGCAAGACGCGCAAGCGGCTGTACCAGGTGCTGCCCGCCGGCGAGGCCGAACTGCGTCGCTGGGTGCTGGAGCCCACCGCCCCCATGGACCTGCGCGACGAGCTGATGGTGCGCATGCGGGCAGACGCCGCCATCGGCCCCCTGGGCCTGGACGCCGAGCTGCGCCGCCGCATGCAGCTGCACCGCACCCGGCTCGAGGCCTACCGCGCCATCGAATCCCGCGACTTCCCCGGCGGCCGGGCCGACACCCGCGAGGCCCGCATCCACCACCTCATTCTCAAGACCGGGATCATGTACGAGGCCAGCTGGGCCAAGTGGTGCGAGGAAGCGATCAGCGTGCTGCAGGCACCGGCACCAGCGCCATCCTGCTGACCGGCATGCGCAGGTCCATCGCGGGAACGCGAAGGGCCATCGGAGAAACCGGTCCCAGCAGGGTAAAGGCGGTCTCCCTGGTCAGCGTGGTCCGGATCGGCGCATCAATCCGCGGCCGCAGGACCCAGCTCGCCTGCAAAGGCACCGACAGGGCATCGGGCCACAGGCCGCTCACCTGCACATCCAGGTCCAGCGGCACCTCCGCGCGCACCGGCACGCTGAACGACACGGGCACGCGCAGGGTCACCGGGACGGTCAGGTTCAAGGGCGGCAGCCACGACCGCAGCGGCACGGCCAGGCGCATCGGCGCCGACACCGTGACCTCCTGATCGACCCGCACGGTCGTGCTGACGGGCAACACGGTCCGCAGCGCAACCCTGGCCGACAAGGCGTCCTCGAACTGCACCGCCACCCGCTGGTCCAACCGCACCGGCACTGAGGGAGTGGCCCGCAAATGGGTCCGTACCGGCGTGCTCACCGTGGCATGGGCCTGCAGCCCTTCGGGCAGGGTCAGCGTCAAGGGCTGGTCGCGCAACACCACCCGGGCCTCGCCATGCGACCAGAACCACCAGGCCGCTGCCGTCATCATCGCCAGCCACAGCAGCAGGACGGTCACCGCCACCAGAACCAGCTGCAACCGGCTCACCGGGCGATGCCATCCACGCGGCGGTGGGGGCGCAACACGGACTGCGGTGCCGCCGTCGAATTTCTCTGGCTGGCTCATGGCACGGACAGCCCCAGATCCGGCAAAGACCTGCCCACACTCAAGGCCTGGAACGGCAGCGTCAGATCGAGTTCAGCCAGCCCAGCGCGCACGGTCTGCTGCGGAAAGCGCAGCGTGGCCTCCACGGGACGCGTCACCGGCAGGGTGAGGATCTCCTGCACTGGCACCCGGGTTTCCACGACGGTATCGATGCGGGTTCGGATGGGCTCGGGCAGCCGCACCCGGGCAGGAGCCTGCAAGGCCACGGGCAGGCGCTCGCGCACCGGCACCACCAGCTCCACCGGCACGTCGGCCTGGATGGGCACCTGCGCCTTGATGGGCAGGGTCAACGGCACACCCAGCACGCGCGTCTGTACGCGCGTGTCGACCGCCACGGTCTGGTCCAGGTGGATCACGGTCTTGACCGGGACGTCGAGCGCGATCGGCACGACCGTATCCAGGCTCACCACCAGCGGGATTTCGTCTTCGATCGGAATCACAAGGTTCTGCTGGATTGGCACCCGCACCGGCAGCGTCTCGTCAATCCGCACCGTCACCCCCTGGGTCACCGATGCCCTGACGGCCAGCGACTCGGGCAGCAGCACGTCGGCCTGCTGTTCGCGCAAGGTCACCCGGGCCGCCAGATGGTGCCAGGCATACCAACCCGCTCCCACGGCCACCCCGGTCATCATGACGATCAGCACCGCCGAGGTCAGGATCAGCGCGCGCCACGTGACCGCCCGCCCCGGCGCCGCCCGCACGGTGTCGGACCAGGACGAGGAAGGCACAGGATCGTGGGGGGCGTCGGGCTGCACACGGGCACTATGCCACGCGCCCCGGTATCATCCGCTCGCCTTGCGCGCCCCATCCGCGCGATGTTCCCTTTTCCCCGGACGGCCTGTGTGCCGTCGAGTGCCCATGGACTTCCAGCTCACCGACCGCGAATCGGCCTTGGCCATGTTCGCCCATTTTCAGCGCCAGGCTGCCCAGAAGGGCGTGACCCTGCGTGAACCGCCGCCCGAACCCACCACCTGCTGCGGCCGCGGCTGCAACGGCTGCGTGTGGGAAGGCTTCTACACGGCCGCCAACGACTGGTGCGACGAGGCCGTGTTCGTGCTCAGCGACTGAACTCTGCGCAGGGTCGGCCCACCGCGCTGGCGTCAGCTGACCTTGAACCGGAAGGCCCCGTCCTTGGCGGCCGTGACCTTGATGCGCTGAATCGGCTGCCCCTCGGCCATGCGCGCCAACACGCTTTCGGCCACCTCGGGCAGCAGGCTGCCATTGAGGATGTGGTCGACGGCACGCGCCCCCGTGTCCACCTCCGTGCAGCGCGCCAGCACCGACTCCACCAGCGCATCGTCGTAGCTCAGTTCGGCCTGATGGTGGGCCGCCACGCGCGCGGCAATCCGATCCAGTTTCAGTCGGATCACGTTCACCAGCACGTCGTCGCCCAACGGGTAGTAAGGCACCACCTTGGTCCGCCCGATGAAGGCCGGCTTGAAGGTCTTGTACAGCACCGGCCGCAGCGCCTCGGCCAGCTCATCGGCCGCGGGCAACGCATCGCTGTCCTTCATCACCGGCCCACCCAGGTCCTCGTCCTGCCGGAAGCAGGCGTTCATGATCTGCTGCGAACCCGCGTTCGAGGTCAGGATGATGACCGTGTTGCGGAAGTCGATCTCGCGGCCTTCGGCGTCGTCCATCACCCCCTTGTCGAACACCTGGAAGAACATTTCCAGCACGTCCGGGTGCGCCTTCTCGACCTCGTCGAGCAGCACCACGCTGTAGGGCTTGCGGCGCACGGCCTCGGTCAGCACGCCGCCCTCGCCATAACCGACATAACCCGGCGGCGAGCCCTTCAGCCCGCTGACGCTGTGCGCCTCCTGGTACTCGCTCATGTTGATGGTGATGAGGTTGCGCTCACCGCCATAGAGGATGTCGGCCAGCGCCAGCGCGGTCTCCGTCTTGCCCACGCCGCTGGGACCCACAAACAGGAACACGCCCTTGGGCTTGTTCGGGTCCTCCAGGCCGGCCCGGGCCGTGCGCACACGCTGGGCGATGGCGGCCAGTGCATGGTCCTGCCCGATCACACGCTCCTGCAGCGTGGCCTGCAGGTTGCGCACGGTGCGGATCTCGTCCTTGACCATCTTGCCCAACGGGATGCCCGTCCACGCCGCAACAATCTCGGCCACGACGTGGCCATCGACCTGCATGGGCACCAGCGGCGCCTCACCTTGCAAGGCAGCAAGCTCAGCCTGCTTGCCGGCCAGCAACTCATGATCCGGGCTCGCGAAGGTGACCGCGCCCTTCTTCTGCGCCTTCGTCGACTTGCCCGAGGTGGCGGGTTCTGCTGCCGCACCCGGCTCCGAGCCCACCACATCCGCCGACGAGAGGCCGCCCGCTTGTTGCTCCAGCCGGGATCGCAAGGCCTGGATGTCGCTCACCAGCTGCTGCTCGTACGTCCAGCGAGCCTCGTCGGCCTGCAGCTGCTGCACGACCTCGTCACGCAGCACCTTCAATGCATCCAGCCGGTCACCATGGCGGGCCCCGGCTGCCGCCTCCCGCTGCAGTGCCGCGGCCTCGGCATCCAGCCGCTCGAGGTGCTTGCGGGCCTCCTCGATGCGCGCTGGCGTGGCGCTCTGGCCCAACGCCACCTTCGCACAGGCCGTGTCCAGCACGCTGACCGCCTTGTCCGGCAACTGGCGTCCGCTGATGTAGCGAGCCGACAGGCGCACGGCCTCGCGGATGGCGTCGTCCAGCAGCCGCACCCCAAAGTGCTTCTCCATCAGGGGCGCCATGCCACGCAGCATCGCGCAGGCCAGCTCCTCGCTCGGCTCCTCCACCTTGATGACCTGGAAGCGCCGCGCCAGCGCCGCATCCTTCTCGAAGTACTTCTTGTACTCACCCCAGGTCGTGGCGGCGATCGTGCGCAACTCGCCGCGCGCCAGCGCCGGCTTCAGCAGATTGGCCGCGTCGTTCTGTCCGGCCTGCCCGCCGGCGCCGATCATGGTGTGCGCCTCGTCGATGAAGAGGATGATGGGATGCGGGCTCTGCTTGACCTCGTCGATCACACTCTTGAGGCGGTTCTCGAACTCACCCTTGACCGACGCGCCCGCCTGCAACAGACCCATGTCGAGCACGTGAATGGCCACCCCCTGCAGTGGCGGCGGCACGTCCCCCTGTGCCACCCGCAACGCCAGGCCCTCGACCACGGCGGTCTTGCCCACGCCCGCCTCGCCGGTCAGGATGGGGTTGTTCTGGCGCCGTCGCATGAGGATGTCGATGGCCTGACGGATCTCGGCATCGCGCCCGATCACCGGATCCACCTTGCCTTCCCGGGCACGCTCGGTCAGGTTGGTGGTGAACTGATCAAGCGCCGGCGTCTTGCGCGCCAGCGGATCGGCGTCCGGATGGGCGTCGTCCGCTGCCCCGCCCGTCCGGGCAGCGGGGCTTGCCGGCGGCGCCTCGACGGAACCACGCGTGACCTCGCTCAGGCGGTGCTTCAACTCGTCCAGCGGAAACCGCGCAAACAGCGGCGAGGTCCGCAGCGCCAGCTGGCTCAAGGTCGGCTCGGTCAGCAGGGCCAGCAGGATATGGGCGCTGCGGATGCGTGCCGCATGGGACTCGAGCGAGGCAATCAACCAGGCGTGCTCAAGCAGCCCGGGAAGATGGGCCGAAAACACGGGCGTGCGGCTGTTGCCCGACTTGAAGCGCGCCAGCTCGGTCTCCAGGTCGCGCTGCAACGCCGACAGGGCCACGCCGGCACGCTGCGCCATGACCGCCAGATCGCTCTGGGGCGCCTCCAGCAGGGCCAGCATCAGGTGCTCGATGTCGACTTCATAGTGCCCACGGGCCATGCACAGGCTCGCTGCGCGCTCGGCGGCCTGACGGCACGTCTCGTTGAGCTTGCCGATCAAGGTCTTCAGGTTCTGACTCATCGTTCTTCACTCCCCTTCTTGTCTCTTTCAATCAAGCCAGCGCCACGGTCACACGCCGTGGGCCGCCAGCTCGTACCGCACGTCCGCGCGGTCTTGCGTGGCCGGTCGGCTGGACAGGAAACTGTCCCACCCCAGCCGCCCCGCCGACGCAGCCCGGTCGCTGTCCAGCGCCATGCCTTGCACGGCCTCGCGTGCCAGGCACAGCTGGACCTCGCATTCAAGGTGCACCCCGGCCAGCAGGTGAACCCAGCTCTGCAAGGCCTGTGCACCAGGCCGACCGGGCAGGAACTGTTCGTAGCGTCGTCGGGACAGGGGCCCGACCACGAGCCGCATGCGCAGATCGCGCTGCCAGACCGTTTCACCCAAAGCGGCCGAGCGACCGAGTTGCATGGGCGCGCCCGCCACCCCGAGCCCGGCCCGGGCGTCCACCGGCCGGGCATAGCGTCGCCCCACGAACTGCTCGACCTTGACCGGAACCCGCAGGTAGCCCGACAAGGTGGCCTGCAGCTGCACCACTGACAAGCCCCCTCGATGCAAGGTGCCGGCCTGACAGGCTAGGGCCTCGTCGCGCAGCCCCCCCGCGCGCCCTCGCAGGCTGTCGAATCCCAGGCCGGCCAGCGCAAGCACCTCGCCCACGAACCGCGTCTGCGGCTGCTGCTCGTAGCGCATCGCCAGGCGATGCTTGGTCCAGGCTTCGTAAAACAGCGCCACCGCCCGATGGCTGAACACATCCATGAAGGCGCGTGCCGCGTGGTCCTTGTGCTGCGCCTCGCGTGCGCCCAACACCTCGGTGTAATAGAGCGGCAACGCCCCTGCCACGCCCAGCAGGCCCATGAAGGCGGGTGTGATCTCGATGCGCTCCACGTCCTGCGCCCGCCATCTGCGTTGCGCAGCCAGCGTCTCGTCCAGCGCCTGCGCCAGCAGCCCGCCCGCCACAGGATCAGACCCGCCCGGCATGTCGT
This sequence comes from Aquabacterium olei, assembly GCA_029279925.1. Lineage (GTDB taxonomy): Bacteria > Pseudomonadota > Gammaproteobacteria > Burkholderiales > Burkholderiaceae_C > Aquabacterium > Aquabacterium olei_A. The sequence goes on along the minus strand of JAJUHM010000018.1, from coordinate 11,339 downwards.
GTGCTTCAGCGAGCGACGTCCTGGCTCGCACCACGAGCGACTCGACCTCGCTGGTGGGAAAGGAGAGCGACACCGAGTTGCGGAAGTGGAGCTTGCTCACGCCGCGCGCATTCGCATCGGCCGGAGCCAGCCAGCGATCCAGCAGCCTCACCAGCTGAAAGAAGCTGAACGACTGCGGCTGCGTCAGCAGCGCGTCAATCAGAGCAGCGCGATGTCGCCGTTGCGCGGGCTGCATGCGTACAACACCTCCGAGGACCGTGCCGAGCGCACCGTGAGACGGCTGAAACTGTTGACGCTCACGTACAGCGCCAGAAAACGCTCCAGCACGGCCACGAACAGCCCCAGCCCCGAGCCAACAAAACTGGTTTCATCGACAGTCAACGTCACCTCAACCCCTCGGACGAAGGTCGCGAACGGCTCTCCGGGCAACCACGCCGTGGCGGGTTGGAACGAAACGGTCTCGATGCCGTCGATCTGCCGACGGTTGACCGGGCTGCGCGGCAGATCGTAGAGACGCAGCATCTCCTTGAGCGCGTCCACCCCACCGCCCGACAGGGAGAGGTGATTCAGCGACAGATGAGAGATCAGGCGCCAAAGCGCCCCCTTGTTCCGCGTGAAGCGATGGGTCGCGGTCGGCTTGCGCAACAGCCTGATCTCCTTGACCGCGCCGCCCCCCTCCATGAAGAGGTCTCCGCCCGGCGCGCCCGGACTCAGCAGAGATGGCAGGTCCCGGTTGGTGGCCGTCACCTCGAGCGACAGCGTGTCGACCGCCGGCCTCGCCAACGCCATGTCCGGGTCGACCAGCGAGATCTCGCACTCGTAGCCCGGACTGGTTCGTGCCACGTCCTCGTCACGGTGCAGCTGCCAGTACGCCAGGGTCCGGCCCCGCGCATCGCCGCGTCCATCTTCGTCCTGATCGTCGAAGACATCGTCATGGCGAATCGAGAAGAAGGGACGCACCTCGTCCACCGCCTGACCGCTGCCCGTCTGCCGCACACGATGGACGCGGTCCAGAGAATAAAGCTCGTAGCCGAAGGCCTTGCGCGCATCGACCACGACGGGATAGCCCGTCGACTGGTGTGTGATCCGGATCGGGTCAGCAGCCTGGCGGAACAGGTTCACCACCGGGGTGGCCCCCAGCACCACCTGATCGGCCGTCGTCGCCTCCAGCAAGCGGGACAGGTCGGCATCGGCACGAATGCCGCCGAGCAGAATGTGCAAGGTCAGCGGGGTGCCGTCCGCCTGCTCCACAGTCTCGTCGGGCAACTGCGGCCCAGCGGCAGGCAGGCGCACGAAGTTGAACTTCTCTGGAAAGGCGAAGTACTCGGTCAGCAACCTGTAGGCGCGGTGGCCACGGTCATCCCAGTCGAGCAAGGCCTCGGCATCGTCGAAGCCCTCCAGCAGCGGACGCAGACGCTCGCCAGTGATCGTGTCGGCCAGCGTGCGCCAGGGCTGATGCGCGCCGCGCTGCACCGCCACGCCGATTGCGCGGTCGCAGAAGGCTTCGCGCAGGGCGCTCACATGCGAGGCCTCGCCATCCAGGTGAATCGACAGTGGCCGTGACAGCACCTGCCGCCAGCTCATCTGCGGCGAGAGCTTCTCGAACACGATGGACAACACCGAGGTGACCCCGGACGGCAGAGCCGAGCCTTCCGGAGCGCCGATGGCATGGCGGAACTGCACCGACTGCACCTTCAGAGGCAGCAGCGTCACCTCACGGGTCGTCCGGAACCGACACGTGACGCCCTTGACGGGGCGACTGTGCAGCAGCGTCCCACGTTCCAGGGTCGCGGGCTGGGTCATCTGCCCGGCCTGAGCACCCAGGTCCATGCGAGCGATCGCGCAGGACGGGAAGGGCCGCAAGTAGTGCGGGTAAAGCACCTCCAGCAGCGACTCGGTGAACAAGGGGAAGTCGTCATCCAGACGCTTGTGTACGCGGGATGCCAGCAGCGCAAAAGACTGGATGAGGCGCTCGACGTGCGGATCATCTCCCGCGTCACCGGACAGTTGCAGGCGTCCGGCGATCTTCGGGTACTGGCGGGCGAAATCGGCAGACCGCGTCCGCAGGAACGCCAGCTCGCGCTCGTAATGGGGCAGAAGGTCTTCCATGGTTCGGATGCGATCGCGAAATCAGGAAAAGGCAAATCGGGCCTGGGTGACGCGGTAGCTGGAAGACGCCGGCTGCAAGACCGCATCAAAGCTCACCATCTCCCGGGCCGGACGCACCACCAGCACCGCGCGGATGGTGAAAGCGAGCGCGCTCATGGACAGCTGGTCGTCGTGGAACGACACACTCACGTTCTGCAGGCGGGGTTCGTGGGTCTCGATCGCGTGTGACAAGGAGCGCGCGATGTGGCGGCGGTCTTCGGAACTGGTGAGCACACGGCCCACAAAGTCGCGCACGCCGAAGCACAGGACAGACCGGGAGACATGGGGTCCGAGGGCGTCGTCATCGAAGTTCAACGCAGCCCGGGTGTTGAGCAGGCTTTCCAGATCACGCGCCACGGCGTCCCGCATCTGCTCGACGGTGCAGGTCTGCAGCAGCCCCTCGGGCACATTGCCTGGCACATCCAGCAGACGATCAAACAGACTGCGGCGGATACGGGCCGGAACGGCCATGTCACAACCTCACGAAAAGAATGGGGCACGAGGCCCCATTCGGTCACCACGACTACGAAGTGGTCGATCAGTTCGGTGCTTCGAACACGGCCTTGTTGGTGGCCAGGCTCCAGGCTGCCACCTGCCCCGGCTTGGACTTGCCGTCCATGGTCTGCTGGGTGTACGTCCACTCCACAGCCGAGTACTTCATGCCGAAGGTCTCGGTGGGCAGGCCTTCCTTGTCGACCGTGGGCACGACCTGCGACACGATGACCTTCTTGAGGCGGATCTTCAGGTAAAGCACCCGATCGTCCGTGCCGTTGGCACGCATGAAGTGGATTTCCACATCGTCGTACAGCGTGCCGGCCGAGCAGGCCTCCCACAGCTGAGGGCTCACCAGGTCCAGGTCCTTGGTGAAGATCATCTCGGCGTGCTCGCAACGCTCGGCCGTGTGCCCGCCTGCGGTCGATGCCGTGGCGGACTTCGGCTGGCGGATCTGGTGTGCCCAGCTGGTGCATTCGAACCACGGGGCCGTGTGCGTCACACCCTTGCCGCTGTCACGCGACTCGCCCTTGATTTCCTTGCCGTTCAGCGGACGGCCGAACTTGATGTAAATGTCCTTCATTTAGGCTCCTTGCTTGACTTCTAGGTTGATGAGGGGGCCTCCCGACACCCCTCCGGCTCATCGCCGCATCGTCACTGACTGCCGCTGGGCATTTCAGCGACGAGACGCAGCGAAACCGACAGTTCGTCGAGCTGGTAGTGCGGACGAACGAACGCGACGGCGCGGAAAACACCCGGGCGACCCGGTACTTCTTCCACTTCCACGCTCGCTTCACGAAGCGGCTTCTGCGCACGCAGCTCCTGGGACGCATCCTGCGCGTCCACCACGTACTGCATCAGCCAGTTGTGCAGGTAGCGCTCCACCTCCAGCGTGTTGGCGAAGCTGCCAACCTTGTCGCGCATCATCGACTTCATGTAGTGCGCAATGCGGCAGACCGCAAACATGTACTGGAGCTGAGCCGACAGCGCGGCGTTGGCGTTCGCCGCGTCGCTGTCGTACTTCTTGGGCTTCTGCACCGACTGTGCGCCGAAGAAGGCGGCATAGTCGGTGTTCTTGCAATGCACGAGCGGGATGAAGCCCAGGTCACTCAATTCCTTCTCGCGGCGGTCGGTGATGGCCACCTCGGTGGGGCACTTGAGCGCCAGCTCACCCTCGTCGGTCTTGAAGGTGTGCGTCGGCAGGTCTTCGACCAGCCCGCCACCTTCCACACCACGAATGGCCGCACACCAGCCGAAGTGTTCGAACGCGGAGGTCAGTCGGGCAGCCAGTGCGTAGGCCGTGTTCACCCACAGGTACTTGCCATGGTCCGAGCCATCGACCTCTTCAACAAAGTTGAACCCTTCGGTGGTCATGCCCTCCTTCGGATCGAAGGGGAGCCGACCGAGGAAGCGCGGGACCGTCAGGCCGACATAGCGGGCGTCCTCCGACTCGCGGAACGACTTCCACTTCGCGTAGTCGACCGTGTCGAAGACCTTGGACAGATCGCGGGGCTTGCCGAGGTCGGTGAAGGCCTCGAGACCAAAGAGCTCGCTGGACGCTGCGGAGATGAAGGGCGCATGGGCGGCGGCCGCCACATGGGACATCTGCTCCACAAAGTACATGTCTTCGGCACCGCGACCGATTTCGAAGTCGCCGATCAGCGCGCCGAACGGGGCGCCGCCGAAGGTCCCGAACTCCTCCTCGTACACCTTCTTGAACAGGGCCGACTGGTCGAAGTCGATCGCCGTGCGGAAGTCCTTGACGATGTCCTTCTTCGTGGCGTTCATCAGTTTGATCTTGAGCCGCTCGCCTGTCGACGTGTGCTTGCAGAGGTAATGCAGGCCGGTCCAGCTCGACTCGAGCTTCTGGAACTCAGGCGCATGGAGCACCTCGCTGAGCTGGGCCGAGATGAGCTGGTCGATTTCGGCGATGCGGGCATCGATGTTGGCGGCGAGGTTCTCTGACACCACCACCGTGCCGGCCAGCACTTCACGCACGAGCTCGCCGATGATGTCGCGCGCCCTGGCGTGCTCGGTGTCCGTCTTGGCGACCTTGCTGCGCGAGACGATGTCGTCGAGCAGGCTGACCGACTGCTGCAGGACCTGGCCCTGCTGATCGAGTTGTGCGCTCATCTCAGGCCCCTTCTCCTTGGTCTGCTTCCACGCCCAGTTGCTTGAGCTTCTCGGTGTTGCTCAGCACCTCGCCGAGTGCATCCTCGAGCTTCTCGTTGCCGGCCAGCTTGTTTCGAAGGTCGGACAATTTGGTGCGGGCCTCCAGCAGCTTGCGCAGCGGCTCCACCTGTTCGACCACCGCCTCGGGCCGGAAGTCATCCATCTTCTCGAACGCCAGGTTGACGGCGAACTCGCCGCCCTCGGGGCTGAGGCGATTCTTGACGCGGAAGCTGGCGCGCGGCGCCACACCCGCCATCACGTCGTCGAAGTTGTCGAGGTCGATGCTGACGAACTTGCGGTCCTTGAGCTTGGGCTGGGGCTTGTCGGGATCGGGCTGACCGGTGAAGTCGCCCATGACGCCCACGACGAAGGGGATCTCCTTCTGCTCGGTGGCGTCACCCACTTCGACGTCGTACGTCAACTGCACGCGTGGCGGACGCACGCGCCCGAGCCGTTGTTGCACACTGTCTTTCTTCGCCATGACGGGGCTCCTTCCTGGACTGATTACTGCAAGGCACCAAAGGGGTTGCTGCGCGGGCTGCCGCCCGTAGCAGCTGGCTTCGCGGGCGCCACGGTGGCGGGCGCAGCCGGCGCGGCAGAAGGCGATGGCGGCACGGGCGCGGTGCGGACCAGCGGCGCGGCCGGTGCACGGGCCGCGGTGCGAGGGGCTCGCCCCCTGGCATTGGCTTCGGCCGCAGCGGGGGCCGGCAGAATCGGCTCGCCCAGTGCCTCACGGATGATGCGAGCGACGCTCTCAGCCTCGCTTCGCGTGGAGCCGGTGACCTCGTTCGCCTTGCGAAGCTGTTCGAGCGCATCGGCGCTGACACGCAGTCCGCTCACGGCCAGAATGCTCTTGGCGGTCAGGTCATTGACGTCACGCTGGAGGACTTCCTGTGCCTCGGTGATGGCCAGCCCATACTGCCGCGCGTCGAAATGGATCTGGGCCTTGCGCAGCCATGGGGCCTTGGCCGCCGGGTCGGCCTTGATCGCCGAGTCGAGCAACTCAAGGGCCTTGTCGTGCTGCCCCTGCTGCTGCGCCTTGTCAGCCGCTGCCAGCTTTTCGTTGACCTGCTCTTGTGCTGCCGCCTTTGTGCTTGCCTCGTCGGGCTTCTGCACGGTGCTGCAGCCGACCAGGCTTGCGGCCAACAAAGATATCCCCACCGCGCAGCACATGCCGCGGCGAACGCTGTACAGCTTCACGCCATGCTCCCTGTATGAATTTCGATGTGTTGATCTGTCTGCAGCCTTCATCAGGTGGGCCGCTTGGACTGCCGGGATTAGAGCCGAATTCACCGAAAGCGCCTGCCCTCTTCCGGGGGGGATTTACAGACTCTTGCATCTCGTTGCATTTGCCGAATCCCTCGCCGGGGGGGTAGGTCATGCACTGAGCCTGTTCCGTCTCTACACTACGGCCGGCAGTGGGCACTGGTCGCCCCGCAAGAGACAAAACAATGACGACAGGGCGTAGGCGGGCCGCCATCCGGATGGTGTGCCCGGTGATGTTGATGTTGCTGGCTGCATGTTCGTCGGCACCTTCTCTGCCGGGGAGCGCACTGCCTTCATCGCCTTCTGCCAAGCCCCCTGACAGCGGGGTGCTCGGAACACTGGGCGACATCGGATCCAAGACCCTCGAGGCCATCGGACTCAAGAAACCCGCCCTGCCCGAGGTGCCTGTCATGCCGGAAGCCTCCATGCCGGACTGGCCTGTCCGGTGGAAGATCTACGCCAGCGACTCGCTCAACGTGCTGCCGGACGGCACCCCACTGGCGGTGGCGGCCCGCGTCTACAAGCTGAGGAGCGCCGACGCTTTCCTGCGTGCCCCGCGTGAGGTTTTCGGGGACCTGGCCCGCGAGAAGGACGCGCTGGGCGAGGACCTGGTGGCCGTGCGAGACATCCAACTGGTCCCCGGTCAGCGACACGAGTCGCTCGACAAGGTGACGCGCGAGGCGCGGCATGTGGGCATCGTTGCTTTGTTCAGAAATCCCGCAGACGGGCGCTGGCGGTACGCCTTTGGCACAGGCTCGGCTGCCTTGTCGGGCCTGCACCTCGGTGTTCATGCCTGTGCCATGAGTGTGCAAGTGGGCGAGCCCGTCGGGATGCCGCCTTCCGCGGCTCGGCAGACCGCCTTGCCTTGCCCCTGACCCGCCAAACCTGGAAGGAATTCGTTTGATCCAGTCTCCCAAGATCCTGTGGGGTGAAGGCCTCTTCCTCAGGCCTCAGCACTTCCAGCAGCAGGACGCATATCACGAGTGGCGTCTCAGCCAGATGGCGAGGGCGCTGCATCCCTATGCATGGGGCGTCCAGCATGTCAAAGTGGACTCGGATGCCCTGCAGGCGGGCCTGTTGAGGCTGCTGGAGGTCCGCGCCATCCTGCCGGATGGCGATCTGTACAACGCCCCGGCCGACGACGAGCTGCCCCCGCCCGTTGCCTTGAGTGCCCTGGGCGACGCCGACGCCGGGCTGGCCGGCGAGACCGTCTTTCACCTCGCCATGGCCCCCCTGCGCAAGCAGGGCAGCAACATGGCTGCCAGCCGAGAGGAGGCGGACACGGCCGTGCGCTACTTCCGCGAGGGCCGTCAGCTGCCTGACGTCTACACGGACGCGGTCACGGCGGAGGTCGTGGTGCTGCGCAAGTCGGCTCGCATGCTGGCCGATGCGGCACCGCGCGCTCATCTCGTGAGCCTTCCGCTTCTGCGGCTTCGCAAGACTTCGACCCATGGCTTCGAGCTGGATGGTCGCTTCATGCCGCCCTGCGCGAGCATCCAGGCTTCGCCCGCCCTGTTCCTGCACCTGCGCAGGCTGCTGGACGTGTTGCAAGCCAAGGTCGATGCCCTCTACGGGATGCACCGCGAGCCGAGCAAGAACATCATCGAGTTCCGCTCGGGCGACGTCGCCTCGTTCTGGCTGCTGCACACGGCCAGCGCCGCCTTCGCGGGCCTGTCGCATCTGGCAAGGCATCCGGGGCTCCATCCCGAGCGGCTGTTCGAGCGATTGCTGGAGCTTGCCGGTGCACTGATGACCTTCTCCAAGAACTACACCCTGGCAGACCTGCCAACCTACGATCACCTCAATCCGGGCCCGGCGTTCAACCGTCTGGACCAGATCGTGCGGGATCTGCTGGAGACCGTGATCTCGACCCGGTACTTTGCAATTGCCCTGCGCGAAGACGTGCCCTCCTTCCATCAGGGCCGGCTCGATGCGGAACAGATCAACCCACAGACACAGCTGTACCTGGGGGTGGCTGCCGCCATGCCGCCGGCCGAGCTGGTGGACGTGGTGCCAGCGCGGTTCAAGGTCGGTGCACCGGACGACGTGGAGAAGCTTGTGCTCTCTGCCATGCCCGGCGTGCGACTGGTGCACGCTCCGCAGGTGCCTGCCGCCGTCCCGGTCCGACCGGGAAGCTACTACTTCACCCTGGAGCCGCGCGGCATGCTGTACGAACGCATGATGCAGGCACAGGCCATCACCATCTATGTGCCCGCCGGCATCCAGGACATGAAGCTGGAGCTGGTGGCGGTCAACGCCTGACACGAGGGTCCCGACCATGCCCCCCTCCTCCGCCATGCCCAGCCTGTTCGACGGGGCGCCCGCGCCGGTTCGCCACGACTTGGCGACCGCCGGGACAGAAGCTGCAAGCCTGCTGGACCTGATGTACGACGGCTTCTACCTGCTGTTCCTGCTCAAGGGCAAGCATGCGCCGGTCGATGCGGACACGTTCCGGGACCGCATCAAGCAGTTCCTCACCGCATTCGAGCGCGGAGCAACCCGCCTGCAGGCCGACGCCGAAGATGTCTATGCCTGCAAGTACGCGTTCTGCGCCACGGTGGACGAAGCCGTGATGATGTCCAGCTTCAAGGTGCGGGACGCCTGGCAGCGTCTCCCACTGCAGTTGCAGTTCTTCGGCGAGCAACTGGCCGGCGAACAGTTCTTCGAGCGCCTGGAAGCACTGCGCCGCGAAGGCGCCCGGCGCGTACAGGCACTGGAGGTGTTCCACATGTGCCTGCTGCTGGGCTTCCAGGGCAAGTACCTGCTGGAAGGCACGGAAAAGCTCAACTACCTGACTGCACGCCTGGGCGACGAGATCGCGCGGATGAAGGGCCACGGCGCCGCGTTCGCGCCGCACTGGGCCGCACCCGACAAGGTGCAGAACCAACTGAAGAACGAGGTGCCGCTGTGGGTCGTGGGATCGGTCTTCGGCGTGATGGCGCTGGCCGGCTTTCTGGGGCTGCGCTGGCAGCTGACGCAGCAGACGCGCGCGCTCCTGGGCGAGCACCACCACATCGTCCAGCTCGCGCCACAGGTCGCGAACGTGACCATCACCCTGCCCTGACGCGGGGAAGGGGCTCAGTCGGATGACGCGTCGCCCGTAGCCTGGTCCGGCGCTCGCTCGTCACCCAGAAGCGAGCGCAGGTGGGCAAGCCGCTCACCGATCTTGATCTCCAGACCCCGCGCAACCGGTTGATAGAAGGACTGGGCTGGCATCCCATCGGGGAAATAGCGCTCGCCGGCTGCCACGCCCCCTGGCTCGTCGTGGGCATAGCGGTAGCCGTCACCATGTCCGAGCTGCTTCATCAGTTTGGTGGGCGCGTTACGCAAGTGCATGGGCACCGGTCGGGTGGTGTCCTGCTTGACCCATGCCCTCACGGCCTTGTACGCCGTGTACGCGGCGTTGCTCTTGGGTGCGATGGCGAGGTAGATCACGCATTGAGCCAGGGTCAGCTCACCCTCCGGCGAGCCCAGGCGCTCGTAGGTTTCTGCGGCATCCAACGCCATGCGCAGGGCACGCGGATCAGCCAGCCCGATGTCTTCGCTCGCCATGCGGATCAATCGACGCACGATGTAACGGGGATCGACGCCGCCATCGACCATGCGCACGAACCAGTACAGAGCGGCGTCGGGGTCCGACCCCCGCACCGACTTGTGCAGCGCCGAGATGGTGTCGTAGAACTGGTCGCCGCCCTTGTCATAGCGCCGCAGTTGCTCGCCGAGCGCTTTCTCCAGCAAGGGCTCGTCAATCTCTTCGTGCCCGCGCAGCATGGCCACCAGCGTCTCGTACGTGTTGAGCACGCGGCGCGCATCCCCGTCGGCATAGGCGATCAGGCGTGTGCGGGCAGCAGGCGTCAGCGCGGGCCCCGCCAGGGCCGCCGCCCCCTTGTCGAGCAACTGGTTCATCGCAGGCTCGTCCATTGCGCGCAGGACGTGCACCGTGGCGCGCGACAACAGGGCCGCATTGACCTCGAACGAGGGGTTCTCGGTGGTGGCACCGATGAAGGTGAACAGCCCGGATTCGACATGCGGCAGGAAGGCGTCCTGCTGCGCCTTGTTGAAGCGGTGTACTTCGTCGACGAACACGATGGTGCGTCGACCGGCACGGCGGGCCAGCTGCGCCTGGTCGACGGCCTCGCGGATGTCCTTGACACCGCCGAGCACCGCCGAGATGGCGATGAACTGGGCATCGAACGCCCGCGCCATGAGCCGCGCGAGCGTGGTCTTGCCCACGCCAGGCGGCCCCCACAGGATCATCGAGTGCGGCTGCCCGGACTCGAAAGCCACGCGCAGCGGCTGCCCAGGCCCCAGCAAGTGGTCCTGGCCGACGACGTCGTCGACCGATTGCGGGCGCAGACGTTCTGCCAGGGGGGTGCCGGCAGGATGGTCGGTGCCAGACCGGTGCGCAGCCCCGTCAAGCGGGCCCGCAGCAGGGCCTCCAGGCTCAGGCAGGTCCAGGGAAAGGCTCTCTTGCATCCCTGCATTGTCTCGCAGGCCAGCCACTTTGAAGGATGGCGCCACAGGGACCGACGGGCCTCCTGCCAAGGCCTTGCTGGACAAACGGCTTCATTCCTGACAAAATACGAGCTTCGTCCTTGCAGCGGGCACCTCATAGAGAGATGCCGACGTGGCTGCAGAGGATGAATTGAGATCATCCCCTCTGACCTTTTTCAAGCCGGGCCGGCACCGTCGGGTGCCTGCCAGTCAAGGTGGCCGGGTCGTGCAAGTGCTCCCACGGGGGCAGCTTTTGATGCTCTGCGGAGCGCACGGACCACAGCTTCAGCACACGTGTCTTGAGTTCCGGTTGGCGGCGATGCCGTCGCTTTCAAACCGACTCACCGTGACCCCCGGCGCCGAGTGCGCCCGTCACGAGGTACGGACACGATTCACAGCGACTCCACCCCGGGCCAGGCCCGCCGACCATGCTGGTCGCGCCCTGGTCTGCGTGTCCTGTTGCCATGTCTGGCAGCCGGCTGCGCATTGCATTGCTTGAAAGAAACCATGTCTCACGATCAACATCAATCTGCCCCGAACGCCGACGTCTCGCACATCGACGCGCTGGCCCGTCGCCTGGAAGAAGAGCTGGACGGCCCCGAGGCCGTGGAGCAGACCGAGGCCGCCGCGCCGGAAGGCCCCACTTTCGCCGACCTGGGCCTGAGCCCGTATCTGGTGCGCGCCCTGACCGACTCGGGGTACACCCAGCCGACCGGTGTGCAGGTGCAGGCCATCCCCGCCGCCATGAACGGCGCCGACCTGCGGGT
>JAJUHM010000017.1 GCA_029279925.1 Aquabacterium olei | reverse complement strand
GCCTACCGGCCGCTGCGCGAAGCCGGCATCGACTCGCCCGTGGTGATGAGCCAGCGCCGGGGCGACGCGTCACCGCTGTTGCAGGCGTTTCGCGCCCTGGTCGCGGAGACCCTGGTACAGGCCATGACCGCGCCGCGGGCTCGCTAACATCGCCCCATGCAGCTGACCCGCATCCACCATGTCGCCCTGATCTGCGGCGACTACCCGCGCAGCAAGGCCTTCTACACCGAGGTCCTCGGCCTGCGCGTCATCGCCGAAACCTGGCGCGCCGAGCGCCAGTCGCACAAGCTGGACCTGGCCCTGCCCGATGGCGGCCAGCTCGAGCTGTTTTCTTTCCCGGATCGCCCCCCGCGCCCGTCCTACCCAGAAGCACGGGGGCTGCGGCACCTGGCTTTCTCGGTGGAGGACCTGGACGCTGCGGTGCGCCACCTCGAGGCCCATGGCGTGGCTGTCGAACCCATTCGGGTCGACGAACTCACCGGCCAGCGTTTCACCTTCTTCGCAGACCCGGACGATCTGCCGCTGGAGCTGTACGAAGCCCGCCCCGCCGGCCGTCGCGTCACCCCGGCAGGATGACGCCTTCACGCGCCTGCAGGCGCACCGAGAGCGTGCCCAGGTCGCCATAACGCAGCCGCACCACCGGCCCGACGGGCAGGTTGAACGCCCCGGCATACGAGCCGGTGATCACCGTCTGCCCGGCTTGCAAGCCCGTGCCCTGCTGGCGCAGGAACTCCGCCAGCCAGTACAAAGGTCCGCGGGGCGGCCCGTCGGGCATCACCCCCTCGTGCACGACCTCGGCCTGCCCCGGCACCTGCACGGTGATGGGAAAGCGCACGGCCGCGCGGGCGGCTTCGCCGCCCACCATCGGGCCCACGAACAGCCCTTGGTTGACAAGCCCGTCGGCCAGCTTGTCGTCGAACGACGGCACCGCGGTGAGCTCGTACCGGCTGTCGATCAACTCCAGCGCCAGGTGCGTGGACCCGATGGCCGCGTCGACCTCCTGCGGCGACCACGGCGCCGCCCGGCAAGGCAGATCGGCCTTCAGCACAAAGGCGAGCTCCGGCTCGACGCGCACGACCCCTTCCGCGCCGCCCGTTTCCTGGCGCGCCGATGGGGACGACGGGGCAGACCACGTCCATGCCCGGGCGGTGGGCACATCGGCCTCGGTCATCCCGCTGCCGTCACCGGTCCCGCTCCGACAGACGGTGGGCGCGTAAATGGGCGCCACCACCAGCTTGCCCGGCCCCGGCAGGCCACATTTCCACCCGGCCACCGGCCACCCCAGGGCGCGGGCCACCTCGGCCTGCACGGCGAGGGCATCGGCATGGTGACGCGGGCGGAAGGCGTCCGGCAACAAGCCGGCGCGCAGGCCGGCACGGCGACGGGCAGCCAGCATGGCGCCCGCCTTCACCCGCGCTTCCGGGCTCAAGGAAGGCACGTCGCCTTCGTGCGGCACGTTCAGCAGCGGATACAGAGGCATGGCGGCGGCGTGGTCGGGCGGGGTGTGCATGCGTGCATCGTAACGGTGTGCCCGCCCAGCCGCCGCGTCAGGCGGCCTTGTCGTCAGCCGGCATGGCCTGGGCCGCGGCCGCCTCCACCACGTCGCGGGTCAACGGCGGCGCGAAGGTTTCGATGAAGGCATAGGCATAGCCGCGCAAGAAGGCGCCCTTGCGGAAGGCCAGCCGGGTCATGTTGACCTCGAACAAGTGGCCCGCATCCAGCGCGCGCAGGTTGCGATCGCGATCCGGGTCGTACGCGATCGAGGCCACGATGCCCACCCCCATGCCGAGTTCGACATAGGTCTTGATCACGTCGGCGTCCATGGCGGACAGCACGATGCTGGGCTTGATGCCCGCACGGGCAAAGGCCTCGTCGATGTGCGAACGCCCGGTGTAGCCCTCGTCGTACGTCACCATCGGGTAACGTGACAGACGCTCGAGCGTCAGCGGCTGGCCGTCGAACAGCGGGTGGTCGGGCGGTGCCACCACGGTGTGCGTCCAGCGGTAGCACGGCAGCGTGATGAGCTGCTCGTACTGCGTCAGCGCTTCGGTGGCGATGCCGATGTCGGCCTCACCGCTGATCAGCATCTGCGCGATCTGACGCGGCGAGCCCTGGTGCAGGCTGAGCGTGACCTGCGGGAACAGCTGGCGAAAGTCCTTCACTGCCGACGGCAATGCATAGCGCGCCTGCGAGTGGGTGGCGGCCAGCGACAAGGGGCCCGCGTCATGCGAGGCGAAATCCCGCGAGACCTGGCGCAGGTTCTCGGCATCGAGCAGCAGACGCTCGATGATGGGCAGCAGGCTGGTGCCCGGCTCGGTGAGGCCGGTCAGGCGCTTGCCGGCCCGCATGAACAGCGTGACCCCGAGCTCGTCTTCCAGTTCGCGGATCTGCCGGCTGACGCCGGGCTGCGAGGTGTGCAGTGCCGCCGCCACCTCGGTGAGGTTGAAGCCGCGGCGCACCGCCTCGCGCACCGAGCGCAGTTGCTGGAAATTCATTGTTCTTCTCCCTTGCCGTGTCGGCCGCTGTCAGATGACCACGTGCTCGTCCGACACGGTGGGCTCGCCGTCCTCACCGAAGCGGCGCACGCGGCGCGGCTTCAGGTAAGCACGCTCGCCCGCACGCAGCACGCCGCTGTCGCGCAGCGCGGCGTACTCGTCCCGGCTGAGTTCGACCTCGATCTCGCCCGAAGCGCCGCTGCCCTCGTCAGGCCGGAAAGCCAGGCGGGTGTTGGGGCCCACCGTCAGCACGTCGATCAGCGTGGCGGCCACGGCGCCCTCCTCCGCACGCGCCAGCACCTGGATCTCGTGGGGGCGGACATAGCTCACGGCCGGCGGCGTCGTGGTCTGGCCCGGCTTGTGGTCGCGGCCATGGAACAGGTTCACATCGCCCAGGAACTGCAGCACGAAGGGCGTGGCCGGGTGGTCGTACACCTCGTCCGGCGGGCCCACCTGTTCGATGCGGCCCTGGTTCATCACCACGATGCGGTCGGCCACTTCCATGGCCTCTTCCTGGTCGTGCGTGACGAAGACGCTGGTGATGTGCATCTCGTCGTGCAGGCGGCGCAGCCAGCGGCGCAGTTCCTTGCGCACCTTCGCATCGAGTGCGCCGAAGGGCTCGTCGAGCAGCAGCACCTTGGGCTCGACCGCCAGCGCACGGGCCAGCGCAATGCGCTGCCGCTGGCCACCCGAGAGTTGGTGCGGGTAGCGGTCGGCAATCCAGTCGAGCTGCACCAGCTTGAGCAACTCGGTCACCTTGCTGCGGATGGCTTCTTCTGACGGGCGCGTGGCACGCGGCCGCACGCGCAGACCGAAGGCCACGTTCTCGAAGATGGTCATGTGGCCGAACAGCGCGTAGTGCTGGAACACGAAACCGACCTGGCGTTCGCGCACGGCGACGTGGGTGGCGTCTTCGCCGTTGAACAGCACCGAGCCGCTGTCGGGCGTTTCCAGCCCGGCGATGATGCGCAGCAGCGACGTCTTGCCCGAGCCCGAGGGGCCCAGCAGCGCGACCAGTTCGCCGGAGGGGATGTCCAGGCTCAGGTTGTCACACACGGTGACGTTGCCAAAGCGTTTGACGAGGTTTCTGACTTCAATGCTCATGCTGCGGCTCCGGTGTCCTGCGCCTGGGCGGCCTGTTGGCGCACCCGACGTTCGACCAGGTATTTGAGGACCAGGGTGACCAGCGCCAGGCCCGCAAGCAGCGAGGCCACGGCGAACGAGGCGGCAAACTGGTATTCGTTGTAGAGGATCTCGATGTGCAGGGGCAGCGTGTTGGTCTGCCCGCGGATGTGGCCCGACACCACCGACACGGCGCCGAACTCGCCCATGGCGCGGGCGTTGCAAAGGATGACGCCGTACAGCAGGGCCCACTTCACGTTGGGCAGCGTGACCTTCCAGAAGGTCTGGAAGCCTGACGCCCCCAGCACGCGGGCGGCCTCTTCCTGCTCCTGGCCCTGTGCCTGCATCAGCGGGATCAGTTCACGCGCCACGAAGGGAAAGGTCACGAAGATGGTGGCCAGCACGATGCCGGGCACCGCGAAGATCACCTTCAGGTCGTTGGCCTGCAGCCATTCACCGAACCAGCCCTGCAGGCCGAACACCAGCACGTAGATCAGGCCGGCGATCACCGGGCTGACCGAGAACGGCAGGTCGATCAAGGTCAGCAGCACGCTCTTGCCACGGAAGTCGAACTTCGCGATGGCCCAGGCGGCCGCCACACCGAACACCAGGTTCAGCGGCACCGAGATGGCCGCCGCGATCAGCGTGAGCTTCATCGCCGAGACGGCGTCGGCCTCGGTGATGGACGCCACATAGACGTCCCAGCCCTTCTTGAAGGCCTCGAAGAACACCGAGACCAGCGGCAGGAACAGGAACAGCGACAGGAAGACCAGTGCCACGCTGATCAGCGTCCAGCGCACCCAGGCGGGCTCGCGGGTGGCCTGGGCCAGGCGGGGAGGGGCAATCGAACTCATGATGCGAGGCCTTTCACTTGCCCTGACGCGCACGCGCCCAGGCCTGAAGACCATTGATGGCGAGCAGCATCAGGAAGGACATCACCAGCATGACGACCGCGATCGCGGTGGCCCCGGCGTAGTCGTACTGCTCGAGCTTGGTGATGATGAGCAGCGGCGTGATCTCGGACACCATCGGCATGTTGCCGGCGATGAAGATGATCGAGCCGTACTCGCCCAGCGCGCGGGCAAAGGCCAGCGCAAAGCCGGTCAGCAGCGCGGGCATCAGCGTCGGGAAGATGACCTGCGCGAAGGTCTGCCAGCGGCTGGCACCCAGCGTGGCCGCGGCTTCTTCCAGTTCGCTGGCCAGGTCTTCCAGAATGGGCTGCACCGTGCGCACGACGAAGGGCAGGCCGATGAAGGTCATGGCCACGAACACGCCCACCGGGGTGAAGGCCACCTTCACGCCCAAGGGCTCGAGGTACTGGCCGATCCAGCCGTTGGCAGCGTACAGGCCTGTCAGCGTGATGCCGGCGACCGCCGTGGGCAGCGCGAACGGCAGGTCCACCAGGGCATCGACGATGCGGCGCCCGGCAAAGTCATAACGCACCAGCACCCAGGCCACCAACAGCCCGAACACCCCATTGACGATGGCCGCCAGCAGCGAGGAGCCGAAGGTGAGCTTGTAGGACGCCACCACGCGCGGCGACGCCACGGCCTCCACGAACTGGGGCCAGGTCAGGTCCATCGTGCGCAGGAACGCCGCCGACAGCGGGATCAGCACGATCAGGCACAGGTAGAACAGCGTCAGGCCCAGCGACAGGTCGAAGCCGGGCAAGACACTGCGCCTGCGCAGCAGGGTCTTGGAGAAGATCATGGGATGAGCCAGGTACTGCGAAGGGCAGGATCAGCGACCGGCGCGGCCGGCGGCGATGATCTGGTCGTAGATGGCACCGTCGTTGAAGTGCTCGGCCTGCGCCTTCTTCCAGCCGCCGAACACCTCGTCGACGGTGAAGGTCGGGATCTGAAGGAAAGCCGCCTTGTACTGGGCCAGCACTTTCTCAGAGCGCGGACGCATGTTGTGCTTGGCGGCAATCGCCTGGCCTTCATCCGACCACAGGTACTTCAGGTAGGCCTCCGCCTGCTTGCGCGAGCCCTTCTTGTCGACCACCTTGTCGACCACGCTGACCGGGTTCTCGGCCAGGACGGTGTGCTTGGGGTACACCACCTGGTAGTCGCCACCGAACTCGTTGCGGATGAGCGGCACTTCGCTTTCGAAGGTCACCAGGGCATCGCCGATCTGGCGCTGGGCGAAGGTCGTGGTGGCAGCACGACCACCGCCGTCAAACACCGGCACGTTGGCAAACAGGCGCTGCACCAGGTCACGTGCCTGCTTCGGGTTGCCACCCGACTTGATGACCGAACCCCAGGCAGCCAGATAGGTGTAGCGGCCGTTGCCCGAGGTCTTGGGATTGGGAATGACAACCGACACGCCGGGCTTGGCCAGGTCCACCCAGTCCTTGATCTGCTTGGGATTGCCCTTGCGCACCAGGATCACGGTGACCGAGGTCGTCGGCGCGCTGTTGTTGGGCAGGCGCTTGGCCCAGTCGGCCGGCACCAGGCCACCACGCTCGGCCAGGATGTCGATGTCGTTGGCCTGGTTCATGGTGATCACATCGGCGGCCAGACCGGCCACGACCGAACCCGCCTGCTTGCTGGAGCCACCATGGGACTGGTTGATCGTCACGGTTTCGCCGGTGGTTTGCTTCCAGTGGCGGGCAAAGGCGGCGTTGTAGTCCTTGTAGAACTCGCGGGTCACGTCGTAGCTCACGTTGAGCAGGGACACGTCGGCACGGGCGGCGCTCAGGGCGCTGGCGCCCAGGGCCAGGGCGACCAGGGTGCGGGCGAGAAAAGGCTTCTTCGAAAAACGCATGACGGAGTCCTTTTTGGATGCAGAACGCGAATGTTAGAGAGGCCATCATTCGCGGAGAAGCACACTTTTGGCAACTCCATATGCAAAAACATCATAAGCAACAGGGGCCCTCTCGGGGCTGCCCCGGGGGCACCCCGGCTTCTATACTCGCCCGGGTATTTTTCGACCTGCCCCTGCGCCATGTCCCTGTCTCTCCACGCCTTCGTCCTCCCCTTGCTCGGCGGCCTTCTGATCGGCACAGCTGCGACGCTGTTGCTCGCGGGACTGGGACGCATCGCCGGCATCAGCAGCATCACCTTCGACCTGCTGGAGCGGCACACCCGACGCACCGGCTGGGCATGGCGTGCGGCCTTTGTAGCGGGGCTGGTCGGCGCGGGGTGGCTGTGGCAAGCCGCCTCCGGCCAGGCGCTGGCATCGGATCGCGACATGCCGTGGCCTGTGCTGGTGATCAGCGGGCTGCTGGTGGGCTGGGGCACGTCGCTGGGTAGCGGCTGCACCAGCGGGCACGGCGTGTGTGGTCTGGGGCGGCTGTCGCTGCGTTCCCTCGCGGCCGTGTTGACTTTCATGGGCACGGGCGCCATGACGGTGTTCGTGGCACGCCACGTCGTGGGCGTGACCCACTGAGCGAGGAAATCTGCGATGCAACATCACACCACGGCAGGCTGCAACGACATGGCGCCCACCCCACGGTCAGGCTCCGGCGTGGCGGGCATCGGCATCGCGCTGATGGCCGGCCTGCTCTTCGGGGCGGGACTCATTCTGGCCGGCATGACCGATCCGCAAGCGGTGCTCGCGTTCCTGGACGTGGCTGGTGCGTGGAACCCCAAACTGGCCTTCGTCATGGGCGGGGCAGTCGCGAGCACGTTGATCGGCTTCCGCCTGGTCATGCGGCGCAGCGCACCGTGGTGCGACGCTCGCTTCCACATGCCGGACAAGAAGACCGTGGACGCGCCCCTGCTGGCTGGCGCAGCCCTGTTCGGTGTGGGCTGGGGGCTGACGGGCTACTGCCCGGGCCCGGCGTTGACCGGCCTGATGGCGGGCAACGCCGAGGTGGGCCTTGTTGTGGGATCGATGCTCGCAGGGGCCTGGCTCCAACGCCGGACAGGTCGACGCTGAGCCAGACGGCGTGCCATCAAGCCTGTGCCAGGGCCTGCTCGAGGTCGGCCAGCAGGTCGTCGATGTGCTCGATGCCGACGCACAGCCGCACGGTGTCTTCCGTCACGCCGGCGCGAGCCAGCTCTTCGGGCGACAGCTGGCGGTGCGTGGTCGATGCGGGGTGGGTGGCCAGCGAGCGCACGTCACCGATGTTGACCAGGCGGGTGAAGAGCTTGAGGCCGTCCAGGAAGCTAGCGCCGCCTTCACGGCCGCCGGGCACACCGAATGTCAGCAGGCAGGAGGCGCTGCCGCTCAGGTACTTCTTGGCCATGGCGTGCTCGGGGTGGTCTTCCAGGCCGGCGTAGTTGACCCAGGCCACGCGTGGATGGTCCTTCAGGAAGCGGGCAACCTTCTTGGTGTTCTCGCTGATGCGGTCCATGCGCAGGCTCAGCGTCTCGATGCCCTGCAGGATCAGGAAGGCGTTGAAGGGCGAGATGGCTGCACCGGTGTTGCGCAGGGGGACCACGCGGGCACGGCCGATGTAGGCCGCCGGGCCCAGGGCTTCGGTGTAGACGACGCCGTGGTAGCTGGGATCGGGCTCGTTCAGACGCTTGAAGCGGGCCTTGTGCTGCGCCCACGGGAACTTGCCTGAGTCGACGATGGCGCCGCCCAGGCTGGTGCCGTGGCCGCCCAGGTACTTGGTCAACGAGTGCACCACGATGTCGGCGCCGTGCTCGATCGGGCGGCACAGGTAGGGCGACGGCACGGTGTTGTCGACGATCAACGGCACGCCGTGGCGGTGGGCAATTTCGGCGATCTTTTCCAGGTCGGTCACGTTGCCCGCCGGGTTGCCCAGCGATTCGACAAAGATGGCCTTGGTGCGCTCATCGATCAGGGCTTCGAAAGTGGCCGGATCGCGGTGGTCGGCAAAGCGGGTGGTGATGCCGTACTGCGGCAGCGTGTGGGCCAGCAGGTTGAAGGTTCCGCCATACAGCGCGGTCGACGACACGATGTTGTCACCGGCTTCCGTGATGGTCTGGATCGCGTAGGTGATGGCCGCCTGCCCGGACGCCAGGGCCAGGGCACCGATGCCGCCTTCCAGCGCCGCGACGCGCTGCTCCAGCACATCGGTCGTCGGGTTCATGATCCGGGTGTAGATGTTGCCCGGCACCTTCAGGTCGAACAGGTCGGCACCGTGCTGGGCGCTGTCGAAGGCGTAGGCCACGGTCTGGTAGATGGGCACGGCCACGGCCTTGGTCGTCGGGTCCGGCGAGTAGCCGGCATGCACCGACAGGGTGTCGAATTTCCAGTTCGATTGAGACATCATCTTCCTCTTGTAGGTCTTGGGTGTCTGCAGGGCGCAGACGCGTACGGTAAGCGCTGACATGGCCCACGCCAAGTGGGGGAACCGACAGACCTCATGCGGGTTGCGCATAAGCCCCGGCCCCGTGCAGCGGCCAGCAGGCGCCTCATAAGGAACTGCAGTTTCCTTCGTTCCACGCCGAGCTGTGGCTTTCTAGCATGAAGGCATCTTCATTCGACAAGCCTCACTCGACATGCTGTTCCCCTTCTCCTCTCGCCGGACCCTGATCGCCGCCGCAGCTGCCGCCCTGACCGCGCTCGCCGGCCTCGCTCCGCTGACTGCCCACGCCAAGGACATCACGCTGCTGAACGTGTCGTATGACCCGACGCGCGAGCTGTATCAGGACTACAACGCTGCCTTCGCTCGGCACTGGAAGGCCCGGACCGGCGACAACGTCATCGTCAAGGCCTCGCACGGCGGCTCCGGCAAGCAGGCCCGCTCGGTGATCGACGGCCTGGAAGCCGATGTCGTGACCCTGGCGCTCGCCTACGACATCGACGCCATCGCCGACAAGGGCCTGCTCAAGCCCGACTGGCAGAAGACCTTCAAGGGCAACAGCGCCCCCTACACCTCCACCATCGTCTTCCTGGTGCGCAAGGGCAATCCCAAGCAGATCCGGGACTGGGACGACCTGGTCAAGCCCGGCGTGGCCGTCATCACACCCAACCCCAAGACCTCGGGCGGCGCCCGCTGGAACTACCTGGCGGCCTGGGGTCATGCGCTGAAGAAGACCGGCTCGGAAGCGCAGGCCAAGGCCTTCGTGACCCGCCTGTTCGAGAACGTGCCGGTGCTGGACTCGGGCGCACGAGGATCGACCGTGACCTTTGCCGAACGCGGTCAGGGCGACGTGCTGCTGGCCTGGGAGAACGAAGCCCACCTGTCGCTCAAGGAGTTCGGACCGGACAAGTTCGACATCGTTTACCCCAAGGTCAGCATCTATGCCGAGCCGCCCGTGGCCATCGTCGACAAGGTGGTGGACAAGCGGGGCACGCGCGACGTGGCCAGGGCTTACCTCGAGTACCTTTACAGCGTCGAGGGCCAGGACATCGCTGGCAAGCACTTCTACCGTCCGACCGACCCCAAGGCCGCAGCGAAGTACGCCCGACAGTTTCCCAGGATCGAACTGCTGAAGATCGACGAGGTGTTCGGCGGCTGGACCAAGGCCCAGAAAACGCACTTTGTCGATGGCGGGGTCTTCGACCAGATCTACACCAAGCGCTGAGCAGGTCGCGCCTTGCCCAGGCTGTCAAGAAAGCCCAGCAGCCCGGGCAGGACGGCC
This sequence comes from Aquabacterium olei, assembly GCA_029279925.1. Classification (GTDB taxonomy): domain Bacteria; phylum Pseudomonadota; class Gammaproteobacteria; order Burkholderiales; family Burkholderiaceae_C; genus Aquabacterium; species Aquabacterium olei_A. Next base: position 12,226 of record JAJUHM010000017.1, on the reverse strand, counting down.
TCGGTCAGCACGACCGAGAGATCGTGGCCCACGCCGGGCAGGGTGAGCGCCGTCACGTCCCGCCCGCGGCCGGCCACCAGCAGACGCTGGAGGTCGCTGACCGGTGCGACCTCATCGTCTTCGCCATGCACCAGCATGACGGGTGCCCGCACCGAGCGCAGCGTGTGCTCGGGCGCGATGTCGTCGAACCGGGCACCGATGACCGTCTGCACATGGGCCAGCACCCAGTGCCCCACGGGCCACATCGGGATGCGGCGCTCGCGCATCCACCGCCGCATCACATCAGCAGGGTGCGCAAAGGCGCTGAGGCTGACGACGCCTTGGACATCGGGGCGCCGGCTGGCCAGCAGCAACGCGGCCGCCGCGCCCACCGAATGCCCGATCAGCACGATGCGATCCGGGTCGACATCGGGCTGACGCTGCAGCCAGTCGAGTCCGCATTCCAGATCCTGGGCAAAGCGGGGCATGGAGGTGAATTCGGCTTCGCCGCTGAGGCCGTGGCAACGCGCATCGATGAGCAGCAGGGCCAGACCAGCCCGGCGCAACGCCTCGGCGCCGGGCAGCAGTTCGCTCGCATTCGATCCCCAGCCGTGCATCGCCACCAGCGCCGGCATACGGCGGCCCGGAGGCCCATCGGGCCGGATGAACCACGCAAACAATGCGGCCCCGTCCACCGCCGTCAGCGCCGGGCAGACCACTGCCTGCGCGGGCACCCCGACATCCGTGGGTTGGCAACGGTGGAGCAGACGCTCGGGGCGCAGGCCCCTGAGCAGCCAGCGATGCAGCATCCCGCGCAGCCAGCCGATCGGCTGCGTTGGCTGCGGGGCGGCGTCGTCAGGGCGAAGGACAGTTTTCATGCGGGTCGATCGGACGAGGGAACAGGCGGCACCGACGCCAGGCACACGGTACGGTGGAAGAAAGGCCCGTCCACCGTGCGGTGGCTGACCCAGATCAGCGTGCGCCCTTGCAGGTGTGCGCTCACACGGGCAAGCAGGGCCTGCTCGGCCGCCAGGTCAAGGCCCTCGCTCGGCTCGTCCAGCAAGGTGATGGGCGCGCGCCGCAACAGGGCCCGCGCCACGGCCAGCCGGCGCCGTTGCCCTCCGGACAGGTTGGCGCCCCCTTCGTCGATCCAGGTGTCGAGCCCGTGACGCCAGCCGGCCGAAGCAGGGTCCAGGCCCACCAGGTTGAGCACCTCGGTCATCTCGGCGTCGGTGGCCTCGGGCCGGGCCAGGCGAAGGTTGTCGGCCAGCGTGGCCGTCTGGGCCCAGGTGAACTGCGTGGCGCACGCCACGTGGGCGCGCAGCGTCGCTTCGTCGAGCGCCTCGATCGGCACGCCACCCAGCAGAATGCGGCCCCGGTCGGCAGGCGCCATGCGTGTCAGCAGCTGAATCAGGCTGCTCTTGCCGCATCCGCTTTCGCCGGTCAGCAGCAGGTGCTCGCCCGGGGCCACACGCAGCGACCACCCGCTGAAGACCGGGCTGTCTGCGTCCCAGCTGAAATGCAGCGACTGGACGTCGATGCTGGCGTCGGCCGGCGCAGGCCCGTGGGCCGGGTACACATCGCGCGGGACCTCGTCGGCGATGGCCTGCACGCGCTGTGCGGCGCTGGCGGTGCCAGGCAGGTCGATCGAGGCGGCCACCAGCGGCTGCAGGGCCTCGGCGCAACCGAGCAACAACAGCACCAGCGCGGCCACCCAGGGGCCAGGCAGCCGCGCCTGCGGGGCCTCGCCACCCAGCAGGCCAAGGGCCACCCACGCCATGACGCCAACCAGCAGCGCCACCACGGCACGGAGCCCGGCCGCACGGCGGTGGCTGCGTGCCTGCACGGTCAGCCACGCAGTCTGCGTCACCTGAACCCGTGCGCGCTGTCGGGCCCACGCCGGGCGATGCAGGCTGAAGTCTTCCAGACCTTCCCAGGCGTCGAGCAGGCGCATGCGCAGGGCGGCGCGCTCGCGCATCCACGCGGGCAGCAGCGCACGCCCCAGTCGCCACCCCGATGCAGGCAGGCCGAACAAGGCCATGCAGCCCAACAGCACTGGCATCCAGACCAGGGACGGGACCACGCACGCAAACACCACCGTGAGCGCCGCAAAGAGCAGACCGGCCGCAACGAGGGGCATGAGCAGGCGCGGGTACAGGTTGTCGAGGGCATCGATGTCGCGCACCAGCCGGTCGAGCAGCTCTGCGCCGTGATAACGCATCAACTGCCCCGGTGACAGCCGTGACAGGTGGCCATACAACCAGCACCGCAGTCCGGCCAGCAGGCGGAACGTGCCCTCATGGGCCAGCACGCGCTCACCCCAGCGGGCGGTGGTGCGCAGCACCGCGAACAGGCGCACCCCCGCGCCGGGCAGGAAAAAGTTGAAGGTGGCGGCGGTGCCAGCGTGGAGCCCGGCGATGGCCGCCCCCGTCAGAAAGGCACCGGACAGACCCAGCAGGCCGAGGCTGGCCGTGAGGGCCAGCACCCCGAGCGCCAGCCCACCCATCAGCCACCACCCTGCGCCGGACAGCCGACGCACAAAAGGCCGCAAGGCGCGCCAGCCCTCGGAAAGGCTCATGTCGTGAGCGGGTTCAGCCATGCGGCACCTCCGGCTCATCGCCCACCGCCCGCAGGCGTCCGTCTGCCAGGCGCAGCACGCGGTCAGCCAGCCGCAGGGGCGCCGGCCGGTGGGTCAGCATCACCACCGTCCGCCCTCGGCAGAGCTCGGCCAGGCGCGAGACGAGGGCCTGTTCGGTGTCGGCGTCGAGGCTGGCCGTGGGCTCATCGAGCAGCAGCACATCGCCCGGCCTCAGCCAGACGCGAGCCAGAGCCAGACGCCGCAGCTGACCGCCCGAGATGCCACGCCCGCCTTCACCCAGGCGGGTGTCCAGGCCATTGGGCAAGGTGGCGAACCACGATTCCAGCCCGGCGAAGCGCAGCGCGGCCATCAACTGCCCATCGTCGGCGTGCAGGGCCGCGACGCGCAGGTTGGCCGCCAAGGTGTCGGCCAGCACACGGGGATGCTGACCCATCCACGCGACACGTTCGCGCCAGGCGGCCAAGTCGAGATCGCGCGCATCGTGCCCGCCGATGCGGACCGTGCCCGTCCGGGGCCGCAGCTGCCCCAGCAGCAAGCGCAGCAAGGTGGTCTTGCCGCCGCCACTGGGACCCTGGATGGCGACGATCTCGCCGGGAGCAACGCGCAGCGTGCAGGCCTTCAGCACCGGCTCGCCATCCCGATGGGCGAAGCTCACCTGATCGAGCACCAGCTCGGGCGGGGTGTCAGCCAGGGTGGCCCTGCCCCCCTCCGGCTGCGGCGAAGCCACCTGCAGCATGGCCTGAAGCTCACCCGCCGCAGCCAGCGCCTCGGCCCGCGCGTGGTAATGCGTGCCCAGCTCGCGCAGCGGTTGGTAGAACTCGGGCGCCAGCAGCAGCACGAACAGGGCGACCTGCAAGGTGGGCGCCTCGCCACGGAGGCCGAAGTTCAGGTGCCCCAGCAGGCTCATGCCGAAGTACACGGCGGTGACCGCGATGGAGACCGAGGCAAAGAACTCGAGCACCGCGCCGGACAGAAAGGCCATGCGCAAGACCCGCATGGTGCGCACCCGAAAGGCATCGGCCACCGCGGCCACCTGATCGCCCATGCGACGCTGGGCATCAAGCAGCTGCAGTGTCGGCAACCCGCGGACAAGCTCCAGAAAGTGCCCGCTCATTCGCCGCAGCACCTGCATCTGCTCGGTCTGGCGCTGCCGGGCGCCCCAGCCCACCAGCACCATGAACAGCGGAATCAGCGGGGCCGTGATCAGGAGGATGAGCGCCGCCGCCCAGCTCAGGGGCCAGACCACCGCCACGATCATCAGCGGGGCGATGACGGCCAGCCACTGCTGCGGGCGGTAGCGCGCGAAGTGGCCGTCCAGGGCCTCGACCTGCTCCAGCAGCGTGGCCACCAACGCGCCGGCCTGTTGACGTCCGGCCCACGCGGGCCCGAGCAATGGCAAACGGTCGAGCAAGCTGGCGCGGAGCGACTGCCGCACGGCCAGGGACATGCGCAGCCCGGCCTCTTCGCGCACCGCGGCGGCCAGCACGCGTCCCACCAGGCAAGGCAGCATCCCCCACCAGGCGGTCTGCCATGCCGCGAAGGGCAGCCGCTCGACGGCCAGCCCGTGGACGACGCGGGCCAGCAGAAACGCCAGGCCGATGGTGCAGGCGGTCTGCACCACACCGGCCAGCACCGCGAGGGCGGCCCAGCGTGGGTGGCGCCCATGCCGCAGCGTGAGCTGCTTCAAGGCCTGGACATGCGGGTCGATCTGACGTGAGGTGGGCATGCGACCGGAATGCGGTACAGGATGCGGCAGTGTAAGCACCCGCCCCCCAATCAGCGGGCTCAGAACGACAGCGTCTGCACGCCCGGCTTGAGCAGGGTCGCCGCCACCTCGGCCGGCTTGGCCGGCGCCACGCCGCTGATCAGGTCCGTGGGCTGCAGGCCCTTGTTCGGCAGGTACAGCGCGCACACCTCCACCTTGGCACCGCCCTGGATCGCGGCCTGCAGCAATTGCTGGGGCGTGACGTTGCGAGGCTTGAGCGGGGCGGCCGGTACAGCGGCCTGCAGGGCGATGTCGCCCGCGGCATCACACAGGAGGATGCGCACGGGCGCCTTCTGAGCCAGCGCCTGGCCGGCCAGCACCAGGCCTGCGCCCTGGGCCATGGCATGGGGCGAGCTGATGGACACGAACAGCTCGGTGGATTGCGCCAGCGCGGCAGGACCGATCAGGGCGAGGCACAGGGCCAAAGTCTTCTTCATCATGGATCCTCCAGTGAGTGGGTCAAGGAAAGCAAACAGCGTGGCCTTCGTCGGTGTTGACCATGTGCGTGGCCATGTCCTCGAAAGCCTTGATCAGGCCCGCGCGCAACGCCGGGTCCGTCACCTCTTCGTCCAGCGCCTGGCGCATGCACAGCATCCACTCGTTGCGCTCGGTGGGACCGATGCGATACGGCGCATGGCGCATCCGCAAGCGGGGGTGGCCATGGCGCTGGGCAAAGAGGGGTGGCCCGCCGAACCAGCCAGACAGGAACTCGAACAGGCTCTGCCGGGCTCCGCTCAGGTCCTCCGGGTGGATCTGGCGCACGGTGTAGGCCTCCGGCAGTTCGTCCATCAAGGCGTAGAAGCGGTCCACGATGCGCCGGACGGCGGGCTCGCCGCCGAGTTGGGCATACGGTGTGTGGGCATTCGCCGGGACTGCGCTCATGGCATCAACCCCTCCGGCGCAGCCAGCGCACATGCATGGGCCGCACGAAGTGGGCGCCATCGGGGCCCTGGTGCGGCGCGAAGGCCGCCGCAACGCGTTCGAGCATCGGCGTGTCGATGCCGTGGTCGGCAAACGTCGGGCGCATCATGCGGCGCTCGAACTGGGCAAAGTCAGTGAAGTGCACCGGCATGTCGAAACGCCGCTCGGCAAGCTGCTCCCATGGCGTGTCGGGCCACGCGAGGGCGCGATCGAGTGCGGCCTGCGCCGCCGCCCGCACCACCCCTTCGTCGTTGTAGAGGCGGACCAGTTCATTGAGTGCGCCGTCGTACACGGGCTCCGACACATACAGGTGGCCGCCCGGTTTCAGCACGCGGGCGACCTCGCGCAGCGCCTCGTCCATGTCGGGCATGGGCACGTGGTGCAGGGACTTGAGCATCAGGGCGAGATCGAACGCCGCATCGGGCGCAGGAATGGCCTGTGCGCCACCCGCTTCGAACTGCATGCCATGCTGTGGTGACTGCAGATTCAGTGCATGCTGCCTGGCATCGACCTCAAGCCCCAGGTAATGGAGGCAGGGCCAGCGTTGCAGCATGCCGCGCGCCATGCGGGCTGCCCCGCATCCCAGCTCGATCACGGCACCACCAGGCTGCGTCCACAGCTCGGCCAGCACATCGAGTTCATCGTCGATCAAGGGTCTCGGCATCGTCATCTCCATCTCGTCTCGTCATCCTTGCCATCGCGTCGTCGCGCCCAAGCCCCGCAAACCACGGGTGGGAACGCCGCTGCGTCATCACATTGCTGACCATCCACCCTGGTGAGGCATGCCCGTTGAACAGCAGCGTTTCCGGCGGCAGGCTCAGGACCTTGCGGCTGACGCTGTCCCACCAGGCAGCCGGGTCGTCGACGCCGGGATGGACGAGGCAATCCAGGGGCGTCAGCAGCCCCCCGCAGAACAGCCGATCACGCCACAGGTAGCTCACGCCATGAGCCGAATGCCCTGGCGTCGCAATGACCCGCACGTGTTCGGCCCCGAACGGCACCAGCCCGCCCTCAAGAGCGGGCACGGGGACGGGATGCGAGCCACCTTGCGGCAACGCGGCCATCAACTCGTCGCGTTGCGCGCGGCAGCGATCGTGGCCATCGGTGCACAGCACCGTCACATGCCGCAGGTGATGCTCCTGCAGCAGGGCCTGGATCACGCCGAGGTCGGCCGTGCGGGGGTCGATCAGCACCGCCTCGGCCGCCTCCAGGTCGGCCAGCAGGTAGGTGACCTGTCCGGCCCCGTCGTCCGGGAGGATGCGAAAGTACATCTCACGCCCCGTTCCGGGGATCGCGCGAGCGCAGGCGCGCCGGCTCGTTCTCGCCCCACATCGCGTTCAGGATGGCCAGCAGGACGGCGAAGCCCACACCAAGAACCCAGGCGAAGTACCACATGTGCGTCTCCTCAAGCTTGTTCGTCTTCACCGATGAGGATCCGGGTGTCGGACAGGTATCGGTGAGGCGGGATTTCCAGGTTGGTGGGGGCGGGCTTGTTGCGGAAGACCCGGCCCGCACCATCGAAGGTGCTGCCGTGGCAGGGGCAGAAGTAGCCACCCGGCCAGTCAGCCGGCACGCTGGGATTGCCGCTGCCCTGGGCCACGGCCGAGGGGGAGCAGCCCAGATGCGTGCAGATGCCGACGGCGATGAACACGTCGGCACGCGCGGAACGCGTGTCGTTGGCGGCATAGGGCGGCTGCTGGGGCCGTTCGGAGTGGGGGTCGGCCAGATCGGCTTCGTGGCCCTTCAGTGCCGCCAGCATCTCGGGCGTGCGGCGCACCACCCACACAGGCTTGCCACGCCATTCCAAGGTCTTGCTGCCTCCCACGGGCAGGTCTGCGATGTCGACCTCCACGGCCGCACCCTGGGCCTTGGCGCGCTCGCTGGGCGCCAGCGTGCGGACGAAGGGCACCGTGGTCGCGGCCGCCGCGGCGCCCCCCGCCACCATGCAGGCCTGAAGCCAGATGCGACGCTGATCATCGGGCGGCGTGTCTGACGCCGGTCTCAACTCAGTAGGCTGCATGGTCGTTCTCCCGGATGTAGGCCTCGGTGACCTTCCCGCGCATCACGCGGTAAGCCCAGCCCGTGTAGACCACGATGAGGGGCATGAAGATCACGGTGGCCCAGAACATGATCGACAGGGTCAGGTGGCTGGACACGCTGTCCCAGACCGTCAGACTGGAGGCCAGATGGGTGCTGGAGGGCATCACGAAGGGGAACAGGCTCACCCCCGCCGTGCCGATGACGCCGACCACGGCCAGCGATGAGGCCACGAAGGCGCTCAGCGTGGCACGGGCCCGCAGCAGCACGGCAGCCAGCAAGGCCCCGCCCACACCCAGCGCCGGCAGCAACCACAGCGCGGGCATCGCGGCGTAGTTGGCCATCCAGGCACCGGCTTCGCGCACCACGGTCTTGGCCAGCGGGTCGGGCAGCGCACCAGGCTGCACCGCCGAGGTGATGCGGTAGCCCTCGATGCCCTGCAGCCACACGCCGGCCGCGATGAAACCAATCGCCATCACGACGGCCGCCCCGATGCCGGCCTTCACCGTGCGGGCCTGGATGACGCCCTCGGTGCGGTGCGCCAGGTAGGTGGCGCCCTGCAGCGTGATCATCGCGCTGCTGACCACGCCGGCCAGCAAGGCAAAGGGGTTGAGCAGCGCCCAGAAGCTGCCGGTGTAGGTGGGCATCAGGTAGGCATCGAACGAGAAGGGCACGCCCTGCAGCAGGTTGCCGAAGGCCACTCCGAAGATCACCGGTGGCACGGCCCCGCCGACGAACAGGCCCCAGTCCCATGTGCTGCGCCAGGTGGCATGGCGGATCTTGCTGCGGTAGTCAAAACCCACGGGCCGGAAGAACAGCGCCCACAGCACGGCCAGCATCGCCCAGTAGAAGCCGCTGAAGGCGGTGGCATAGACCAGCGGCCAGGCCGCGAAGATGGCGCCCCCGCCCGTGATGAACCAGACCTGGTTGCCGTCCCAGTGCGGTCCGACGGTGTTGATCACCACACGGCGCTCGGTGTCGTTGCGGCCCACGAAAGGCAGCAGCGACCCCACGCCCATGTCGTGGCCGTCCATGATGGCAAAGCCCACCAGCAGCACGCCCACGAGCAGCCACCAGATCAGCTTCAGGGTTGGGTAGTCCAGCATGTGTTTCTCCTTGCAGGGGGCTCAGTGGGCCGCCTCGTTCATGTAGCGCCCGGTGCCCAGGCTGCCAGGACCCAACCGGGCGAACTTGACCATCAGGAACATCTCGACGACCAGCAGCACGGTGTAGAAACCGATGAAGCCGGCCAGCGAGCCGTAGATGCTCTCCACCGTCAGGTGCGACACGCTCAGAAAGGTCGGCAGCACGCCATAGATGGTCCAGGGCTGGCGGCCATACTCGGCCACGAACCAGCCCACCTCGCAGGCCAGCCATGGCGCGGGCAGCATCCACAGCGCCCACTTCAAAAGCCACGGCTTGTCGGTGAACGTGCCCTTGAGCGTGGTCCAGAAGCTCAGCGCAAACAGCGCGAGCATCAAGAAGCCCAGCCCGACCATCACGCGGAAGGACCAGAACATCGGCGCCACGGCCGGCACGGTGCTGTCCACGGCCTTCTGGATCATCTCGGGCGTGGCCTGGTTCACGTCCGCGGTGTACTGCCGCAGCAGCAGCCCGAAGCCCAGATCGGCCTTGTGCTGCTCGAAGACCTTCTGCGCCACCGTGTCGTCCGGGGCCTTGCGCAAGGCTTCGAGGGCGTTGACGGCCACGATGCCGCGCACGATGCGCTCGCGGTTGCGCGCCTTGATGTCGTGGATGCCGGGGATCTGCCTGTCGAGCGAGCGGGTGCCGATCAGCCCCATCACATAGGGCACCTCGATCTCCCAGTCGTTCTTCTGCTGGGCCTCGTTGATGCCGGCCACCAGCTTCAGACCGGCCGGCGCGGGCTCGGTCTCCCACATGGCTTCCAGCGCGGCCATCTTGGTCTGCTGCGCCTCGCCCACGGTGTAGCCCGACTCGTCGCCCAGCACGATCACGCTGAGCACCGAGGCCAGCCCGAAGGCCGAGGCCACCCGAAAGCTGCGCTTGGCGAACTCGACATCGCGGCCTTTGAGCAGGTACCAGGCCGAGATCGACAGCACGAACATCGCCCCGGTCACATAGCCGGCCGAGACCGTGTGCACGAACTTGGCCTGTGCATCGGGGTTGAAGATCACGGCCCAGAAATCGACCATCTCCATGCGCATGGTCTGGTGGCTGAACTCGGCGCCCACGGGGTTCTGCATCCAGCCGTTGGCGACCAGAATCCACAGTGCCGACAGGTTGGTGCCCAGGGCCATCAGCACCGTGACCATCAGATGCTGGGTGCGGCTCAGGCGGTCCCAGCCGAAGAAGAACAGGCCGATGAAGGTCGATTCCAGGAAGAAGGCCATCAGGCCTTCGATGGCCAGTGGCGCGCCGAAGATGTCACCCACATAGTGCGAGTAGTAGGCCCAGTTCGTGCCGAACTGGAACTCCATCGTGATGCCGGTGGTCACGCCAAGGGCGAAGTTGATGCCGAACAGCTTGCCCCAGAAGCGGGTCATGTCCTTCCAGATGACCTTGCCGGTCATCACGTAGACGCTTTCCATGATGACCAGCAGCCAGACCATGCCGATGGTCAGCGGCACGAACAGAAAGTGGTACATCGCCGTGGCGGCAAACTGCAGCCGTGACAGGTCGACCAGTTCTTCGGTGATCACGTCGGGACTCCTTGTGGACAGACAAGGAGCACAACTCAGGTTCTGTGCCAGGTCCCGGTTCCTTGTGAATCAAGCACTTGCGGAAATCCCGCCATGGGATTACGCCAGAGTGGCAGAATCCTGACTGCCACTTTGGCAGAACATGACAGCATCCCGGAGTCCATGCGATGTCCGCCCCACCGGCCGAACTGCAGTCCTATCTGGACACCCTGCCCGACCCCCACATCCTGTTCGACCAGCGCTACCGCATCCTGGCGGCCAATGCGGCCTACCGTCGGCAGTTCGCCGGCACCGCCTCCGTGATCGGGCGAACGTGCTACGAGGTGTCTCACCGCTTCGACCGGCCCTGCGACGAGTCGGGGGAAAGCTGCCCGATGGCCAGGGCACGGCTGTCCGGCCAGCGCGAGCGCGTGCTGCACCTGCACCACACGCCGCAGGGCGAGGCCTACGTCAACATCGAACTCGTGCCCCTGAAGAACGCGCAGGGCGAGCAGGTCTTCTTCATCGAGAAAATGGAGGAGATGCCCGATGCCAACGGCACCCGGCAGCCGCAGGGGCTGGTGGGGCGTGCGCCGGCCTTCCGGCACATGCTGGAACTGGTCAGCCGCGTGGGGCCTTCGCACGCCGCGGTGCTGTTGCTGGGCGAGTCGGGCACCGGCAAGGAACTGGTGGCCCGGGCCGTGCACAACGCCAGCCCCCGCGCGCGCCAGCCCCTGGTGGTGGTCGAGTGCGCCTCGCTGACCGAAAGCCTGTTCGAGAGCGAGCTCTTCGGCCACGAGAAGGGGGCGTTCACCGGGGCCAGTGCGCACAAGGTGGGCCTGGTCGAGTCGGCCAGCGGTGGCACGCTCTTTCTGGACGAGGTGGGCGACATCCCCCTGCCCATGCAGGTCAAGCTGCTGCGTCTGCTGGAAACCGGCACCTACCGGCGCGTGGGCAGCACCGAGCTGCGGCGGACCGACATCCGCGTGGTGTCGGCCACCCACCGGGATCTGCAGCAGCTGGTCGAGGAAGGCCGCTTCCGGGAAGACCTGCTGCACCGCCTGAGCGTGTTCCCGATCCGCCTGCCCGCCCTGCGGGAGCGCCTCGAAGACCTGCCGCTGCTGGTGGCATCGCTGCTGGGCCGCGTGGCGCCGGACCGCCACCTGCAGCTGAGCGAAGCGGCCATGGCCGCGTTGATGCAGCACCCGTTCCGCGGCAACATCCGGGAATTGCGCAACGTGCTGGAGCGGCTGAGCCTGCTGTGTGACGGCGACCGGATCGAAGCATCGCATGTGGCTCAGGCACTGAGCGTGCACCTGTCTGCACGCCCCACCCCTTCGGGGCGGCCACCCGGCTCGGCACCCGACGCCCCGGCCACCCTGCCGGCGATGCCGATGCCCACGCTGCGCGATCGCGAGGACGCGATGCTGCGCGAGGCCCTGCTGTCGCATCAGGGCACACGCGCCGAGCTCGCGGCCCGGCTGGGCCTCAGCGAGCGGTCGCTGTACCGTCGGCTCAAGGCCCTCGGGCTGAAACGCGTTGACTGATTGCCTCTGAAGGATCAGGGGCTCGTTCGACGGCCCGCCTCATCGACATGGCCTGCGCGCTGGCCCGCGACAGGGCCTCCTCGTCCAGACTGCCAGCCAGCACGGCCAGCCGAAGTCGGCCCAGCACCAGGTCGTGCCCGGCCACCATGGCCTGCAGATCGGCCTGGAGGGCGTCGCGTTCGGCGTCCAGCCACTCCAGCACGGTGCGGTGCCCCACCTCGAACCCGGTGCGGGTGGCGTCAAGCCGCGCCTGCGCCGAGCGCTGCGCCTGCCGCGTGGCTTCGACCTGCGCCTGCGCGGTCTGCACCCCCAGCCAGGCACCGCGCACATCGCGCGCCATCAGTTCGTCCACCTCCTGCTGGCGGGCCAGCGCGGCTTCCAGCGCCAGGCTGGCCTCGCGGTGCTGCGCGGTGTCCATGCCCCCGGTGTAAAGCGGCACCTGCATCTGCAGCCCGACCCATTGCTGGCGTGCGCTTGCCCGGGCGTCCTGCCCCTGCGTGGCATGCGGGCCGTCGCCGCGCAGGCGTTCGTCGCTGACGCGACCGACCAGATCGAGCGACCAGGTGGCAGCGGCGGCGCGCTTGTCGACTTCGGCACGGGCCAGGTCCACCGAGGCCGCAGCCATACGGCGGGCCAGTCCGTGCTCGGTCGCGCGTGCCAGCCAGTCCGACTCGGTGCCGAGGGCCCATGCGCCTTCCGCGGGCGCCCCCAGCCTTGC
>JAJUHM010000016.1 GCA_029279925.1 Aquabacterium olei | reverse complement strand
GATCGCGATGGCCGACACCCCGCCCCCCGCCCTGCCGGTGCAGACCACGTCGCTCAAGGCGCAGCTGCGGCGCGCCGAACGGCTGAAGAAACTGCGCTACGGTGCCCTGATCGCCCCGCTGGCGCTGTTCCTGATCTTCACCTTTCTGTGGCCTATCATCGGGCTGCTGAACAAGGCGGTCGACAACCCCGAGGTGCACACCGCGCTGCCGGCCACCGCCAAGGCCCTGGCCGGCTGGTCGCAGCAGGGCCTGCCCGACGAGGCCGCCTTCGCCGCGCTGCAGGCCGACCTGATCCAGGCCAAGGGCAGCGAGGAACTGGCCGCCGCCGCCAAGCGCCTGAACATGGAGCGCACCGGCATGCGCTCGCTGATCATGAACAGCGCGCGCAAGCTGGCCGCCGAGCCCCCCACGGGTCCGGCCAAGGCCGCGCTGATCGAGATGGACGCCCGCTGGGGCGAGAGCGACACCTGGCAACTGGTGGCGCGCAATGCCCGCCCCCACACCGACCACTACCTGCTGACGGCGCTCGACCTGCGCCGCGATGAGGCGGGGAACATCGTCGGCGCACCGGAAGGCGAAGGCGTCTTCCTCGACGTTTTCGGCCGCACGCTGTGGATCAGCTTCGTCGTCACGCTGTGCTGCTGCGTGCTCGGCTTTCCGGTGGCCTACCTGCTGGCCCGCCTGCCTGCCCGCACCTCCAACCTGCTGATGATCTGCGTGCTGCTGCCGTTCTGGACCTCGATCCTGGTGCGCGTGGCCGCCTGGATCGTCATCCTGCAGGACGGCGGCCTGGTCAACCAGGCGCTGATGGCGCTCGGTGTGATCGACCAGCCGCTGCACCTCGTGTTCAACCGCATTGGCGTCTACATCTCGATGGTGCACATCCTGCTGCCCTTCATGATCCTGCCGCTCTACAGCGTGATGAAGGGCATCTCGCCGGTCTACCTGCGCGCGGCCGTGTCGCTGGGTTGCCCGCCGTTCAAGAGCTTCTGGAAGGTCTACTTCCCGATGACGGTGCCGGGCCTGGCGGCCGGCGGCATCCTGGTCTTCATCCTGTCCATCGGCTACTACATCACCCCGGCGCTGCTGGGCGGGCCGAAGGAGCAGATGGTGAGCTACTTCGTCGCCTTCTACACGAACGAGACCATCAACTGGGGCATGGCCGCGGCGCTGTCCGCCCTGCTGCTGGTGGCCATCTCGGTGCTCTACACCGTCTACAACCGGCTGGTCGGCAACACCACGTTTGCCGCCAAGTCCCGCTGACCCGAAAGGCCCACACCATGCTGCCTGCCTACGCCTCCCGCGTCGAACAACTGTGGCACGTGACCCTGCGGGTGATCGTGGCCGCCGTGCTGCTCTTCCTCGTGGCCCCGCTGCTCGTCATCGTGCCGTTGTCCTTCAACGCCGATTCCTTCCTGCTCTACCCCATGACCGGCTTCTCGCTGCGCTGGTATGAAGAGCTGATGACCTCGGGCACCTGGACGCACGCCTTCCGCAACAGCCTGATCGTCGCCCCGCTGGCCACGCTGCTGGCCATGGTGCTGGGCACGATGGCCGCCATCGGCCTGACGCGCATCGACTTCCCCGGCAAGTCCGTGCTCACGGCCATCCTGATCTCGCCGATGGTGGTGCCGGTGGTCATCGTCGGCGTGGCCACCTACCTGTTCTTCGCCCCCATCGGCCTGACAGGCAACTTCTTCGGCCTGGTCATCGTGCATGCGGCACTCGGCGTGCCCTTCGTGGTCACCACGGTGAGCGCCACGCTCCAGGGCTTCGACATGAACCTGGTGCGCGCCGCGGCCAGCCTGGGCGCCAGCCCGCTCTACACCTTCTTCAAGGTGACCCTGCCGCTGGTGGCCCCGGGCGTGATCTCGGGCGGGCTGTTCGCCTTCGGCACCTCGTTCGACGAGGTGGTGGTGACGCTGTTCCTGGCCAGCCCCGAGCAGACCACGCTGCCGCGCCAGATGTTTGCCGGCATCCGCGAAAACATCAGCCCGGCCATTGCCGCCGTGGCGACCATCCTCACGGTGATGTCCGTGCTGATGCTGCTCACGCTCGAGTGGCTGCGCGGCCGCAACGCCGCCGCACGCGGCACCTGAGCCCCCGCCCCCGCTGAAAAGAAAACAAGGCAGCCGACGGTCCGGTCGACTGCCTTGAAGCAGCACGCCTGTCGGCGCCAACCGGCAGGCGTGTCGGTGAAACGCACCCATCCCAGACCTTGCCGGGCGCACGGTGGGTGCCTTGTTCTGGAGCAACCATGAAGCATACACGTCTGGCTGCCGCGCTCGCGCTGGCGGTCCCCTTCTCCCTGCCTGCCCATGCCGACGAGCTGTCGGACTTGCGCGCCACCGTCCAGAAGCTGCTGGCCAAGGTCGAGCAGCTCGAGGCTCAACAGATGAGCCAGAAGGCCGCCGCCGCTGCGCCCGTGGCCGCGGCGCCTGCCTACACTGGCGCGCCCGCCCCGGCCGGGTTCATCCCCGTGCCCGGCACCTCGACCGCGGTCAAGCTGGGCGGCTATGTGCAGCTCGACGGCGCCCTCGACATCAATGGTGACCAGGGCCGTGGCGTGAGCCTGTCCGACCTGCCGCTGGACGGCAGCGCCGGGGCCAGCCGCCGCAACACCAGCACGCTGAGCGCACGCACCACCCGCCTGAACGTGCAGACCGTGACCGACACGGCTGGCGGCCCGCTCAAGACCCGCATCGAATACGACTTCTTCACCAGCGACGGCTCGGAAACCTACACGAACTCGGCACGCCCCCGCCTGCGCCACGCCTTCGGTGAATACGGCCGCTGGCTGGCCGGCCAGACCTGGTCCACCTTCATGGACCTCGATTCGGTTGGCGACACGCTCGAGTTCAACGGCCCGACCGGCCAGTCCTTCATCCTCCAGGCCCAGCTGCGCTACACCCAGCCGCTGGCCACGGGCAACCTGGCCCTGGCCATCGAGAACCCGCAGGCCGACGTACGCGACGCCAGCGGCAACGCCGTGGCGCAGGACCGCCTGCCCGACCTGATCGCCCGCTGGACGCAGACCGGCCCCTGGGGCCACGTGGCCGTGCGCGGCCTGGCCCGCGACCTGCGCGTCGAAGACGGCACCGGCCACCGCCAGGCCGACACACTGGGCTGGGGCCTGGGCCTGTCGGGCAGCCTGAAGCTGGGCACGGCCACCACGGGCCTGTACCAGCTGAACGTCGGCAAGGGCATCGGCCGCTACATCCAGGACGCCAACGCCGCCGTCGCCTACGACGCCACCCGCGTGAAACTCTCGGCCGAGAAGGCCGTGGGCGGCGTCATCGGCGTGCAGCACGCGTGGAACGACGCGCTGCGCAGCCACCTGATGTGGGGCTTCACGCGCATGGACAACGGCGCCGGCTTCGGCGACGTGGCCAGCCTGAACACGCGCACCAACCAGGCCTACGCCAACCTGATCTGGACGGCCACGAAGGGCCTGGACCTGGGCGTGGAGTACGGCTGGGGCAACCGCCGCACCGAAGCCGGTGACAAGGGCGACATGAGCCGCCTGCAAGGCTCGGTGCGCTACAGCTTCTGACCGGAGCCCCCCTGTGCGCCCCGTCTCATCCCCCCAGCCGGGCGGCCACCTGCCGCGCCAGCACCGCGAACGCGGGCGGGATGGCCTCGGGGCGCACGCACGCATAGCCCAGCAGCAGCCCGCGGGGCGCACGGGCCGGGTCGGCGTGGTAACGGCTCAAGGGCCGCACCGCCACGCCGGCCGCCAGCGCATCCCGGGCCAGGGCCACATCGTCCACATGGTCGGGCAGCGCCAGCACCAGGTGCAGCCCGGCATCGTCCCCGCGCACGGCCAGCGTGTCGCCGAAGTGCTGGCGGATGGCCTCGAGCAGCGCCTGCCGACGCTCGTGGTAGAGCCCGCGCATGCGCCGGATGTGCGAACCCAGGTGCCCCTGCTCGATGAAATCGGCGAGCGTCGCCTGCTGCCACGCCTGCCCTTCACGGTACAGCGCGGCCGAGCCCAGTGCAAAGCGTTCAGCCAGCGCCGGCGGCACCACCAGATACCCGAGCCGCAGCCCCGGAAACAGCACCTTGCTGAGGCTGCCCACATAGATCACCCGGCCCGCGTCGTCGAGACCCTGCAGGGCCGGCAACGGGCGCGTGCCATAGCGGAACTCGCTGTCGTAGTCGTCTTCGATGATCCAGCTGCCGTGCGTGCGCGCGTAGGCCAGCAGGGCCTGCCGGCGCGCCAGGCTCATCACCATGCCCAGCGGATACTGGTGCGACGGCGTGACCAGGATGGCGCGCGGCACCGGATGCGGCACGCCGTCCTGCCAGGCCAGGCCCTCGGCGTCCACCGGCACGGGCACGATGCGCGCCTCCAGCGAGGCCAGGCTGCTGCGCAGGCCCCAGTAACACGGGTCTTCCAGCCACACGTGCTCGCCGGGCGAGGCCAGCAGCCGCAGCGTCAGGTCGATGGACTGGTGGCTGCCGGTGGTGAGGATCAGCTGCTCGGGCTCGCACACCACCGAACGCGCGGTGCGCAGGTGCGCGGCCAGGGCCTCGCGCAGGCGCGGCAGTCCGCCGCCCGGCGCATAGCTCAGCAGCTCAGGCTCGGGGTGGCGCCAGCGCCGGTTCTCCAATCGCATCCAGGTGCGCGCCGGAAACTCCGTCACATCTGGCACACCGGGCATGAAGGCACCCCACTGCCGGGTGGACACGCTGGCCGCGGCCAGCAGGGCCTCGCCGCGGGGCGACAACTGCGCGGCGCCGTGCGCATCGGCCACCTCGGCCCCAGCTGCAACCCCGGGCTCGGCACCGGCACCCCGGCCCCGCGCAGACCGTGCCCGGCTGGGCGCCGGCAGGCGCTCGGCCGACAGGTCGGCCACCACCGTGCCGCTGCCCTGGCGGCTCACCACACAGCCCTCCACCGCGAGCTGCTCGTACACGTCGATCACGGTGTTGCGGGCAATGCCCAGCTCCTGCGCCAGCAGGCGCGACGACGGCAGGCGCGTGTGCGCCGGCAGCTCGCCACTGATCACCGCCTGCCTCAGCAGCTGCTGCAGCTGGCGGTAGACCGGCTCAGACCCATCGCGACGCAGACGCTGCTGCAGCCAGTCGGACAAGGCCGTCGTCTTCATCGCAAAGTGGCTCCATCAAAAACATAAAAGTGGACCTTAATCATAGATCCATAACACCCTAACCTTCACACCACTCCCTCTTCATCTGTCACACCATGTCCAGCACGAACTTCCAGCTCCAGCCCGCTTTCTTTGACGGCCCCAACGCCGACTGGGTCGCCCGCAAGAACGCCGCCACGCCGCGTGGTGTGGCCGTCGCCCAGACCTTCTACGCCGCCCGTGCGCGCAACGCCGAGCTGTGGGACATCGAAGGCCGCCGTTACATCGACTTCGGCAGCGGCATCGCCGTGCTCAACACCGGCCACTGCCATCCCAAGATCGTCGACGCCGTCAAGCAGCAGCTCGACCGCTTCACGCACACCGCCTTCCAGGTCGTGCCCTATCCCAGCTACGTGGCCCTGGCTGAAGAGATCAACCGCCGCACGCCGGGCAACTTCGCCAAGAAGACCACCTTCTTCACGACCGGCGCTGAAGCCGTCGAGAACGCCATCAAGATCGCCCGCGCCTCGACCGGCCGCCCGGGCGTGATCGCCTTCAACGGCGGCTTCCACGGCCGCACCTTCCTGGGCATGGCGCTGACCGGCAAGGTCGTGCCCTACAAGCGCGGCTTCGGCCCCTTCCCGGGCGAGGTCTACCACGCGCCCTTCCCCTACCCGCTGCACGGCATCACCACCGCCGATGCGCTGAAGACCGTCGAAGCCCTGTTCAAGGCCGACATCGACCCGAAGCGCGTGGCGGCCTTCATCTTCGAGCCCGTGCAGGGTGAAGGCGGCTTCGTGCCTGCCCCGGCCGACTTCGTCGCCGGCCTGCGCCGCATCGCCGACGAACACGGCATCCTGCTGATCGCCGACGAGATCCAGACGGGCTTTGCCCGCACCGGCACGCTGTTCGCCACGCACCAGTACGACACCCCGGTCGACCTGACCACCTTCGCCAAGAGCCTGGCGGGCGGCCTGCCGCTGTCGGGCGTGTGCGGCCGTGCCGAGGTGATGGACGCCGCCGAGCCGGGCGGCCTGGGCGGCACCTACGCCGGCAACCCGCTGGCCGTGGCCGCAGCCCATGCCGTGCTCGACATCATCGACAGCGAAGGCCTGAACGCCCGCGCCACCGTGCTGGGCGATCGCCTCAAGCAGCGCCTGAGCCAGCTGCAGCCCGACGCCCCGCAGATCGCCGAAGTGCGCGGCCCGGGCTCGATGGTAGCCGTCGAGTTCCACAACCCCGCTACCGGCGAGCCGGATGCCGCCTTCACCAAGCGCGTGCAGACCGAGGCCCTGGCCCGCGGCCTGATGCTGCTGGTGTGCGGCGTGTACGGCAACGTCATCCGCTTCCTGCACCCGCTGACGATCGAGGACACCGTGTTCAACGAAGGCCTCGACATCCTGCAAAGCGCCATCCTGGCCGCCAAGGCCTGATCGCACCCACGCCACGCACACACAGGATCACCGCATGAGCTTCCTGAAAGACCCGAGCCTGCTGCGCGACCGCGCCTGGCTGAACGGCCAGTGGGCGGCCGCCGACAACGGCGAGACCTTCCCCGTGGACAACCCGGCCACCGGCGAGCACGTCGGCGTGGTGCCCCGCATGGGCGCCGCCGAAACCGAGCGTGCCATCGACGCGGCCAACGCGGCCTGGCCCGCCTGGCGTGCGCTCACGGCCAAGGCCCGCGCGGCGCTGCTGCAGGCCTGGCTGCAGCAGATCCAGCAGCATGCCGAAGACCTCGCCGTGCTGATGACGGTCGAGCAGGGCAAGCCCCTGGCCGAAGCCCGCGGCGAAGTGGCGTATGCCGCCTCGTTCATCGAGTGGTTTGCCGAAGAGGCCAAGCGCCTGTACGGCGAAACCATCCCGAGCCCGCTGGCCGACCGCCGCCTGCTCGTGCTGCGGGAACCCATCGGCGTGTGCGCCGCGATCACGCCGTGGAACTTCCCGCTGGCCATGATCACCCGCAAGGTGGCCCCGGCCCTGGCCGCCGGTTGCCCGATCATCGTCAAGCCGGCCGAGTCGACCCCGCTGTCGGCGCTGGCCCTGGCCGTGCTGGCCGAACGCGCCGGCATCCCCGGTGGCGTGCTGCAGGTGCTGACGGGCGACCCGCGCGCCATCGGCGGCGCGCTCACCACCAGCCCGGTGGTGCGCAAGCTCAGCTTCACCGGCTCGACCGAAGTGGGCCGCCTGCTCTATGCCCAATCGGCCCCGACGATCAAGAAGCTGTCGCTGGAACTCGGTGGCAACGCGCCCTTCATCGTGTTCGACGACGCCGACCTCGACGCCGCCGTGCAGGGCGCCATGGCCTCGAAATTCCGCAACGCCGGCCAGACCTGCGTGTGCGCCAACCGCCTGTATGTGCACGACAAGGTCTATGACGCCTTCACCGCCAAGCTGGTCGAGGCCGTCCAGGGCCTGAAGGTCGGCAACGGCCTGGAGCCCGGCGTGACGCAGGGCCCGCTGATCGACCGCGCCGCGCTGGCCAAGGTCGAGGACCACATCGACGACGCCGTGACCCGCGGCGCCCGCGTGCTGACCGGTGGCCGCCGTGCCGACCTGGGCAAGACCTTCTTCGAGCCCACGGTGCTGGCCGATGTGCCGGCCGACGCCAAGGTGGCCCGCGAAGAGACCTTCGGCCCGCTGGCCCCCGTCTTCCGCTTCCACACCGATGAGGAAGTGATCACCCTGGCCAACAACACCGAGTTCGGCCTGGCCAGCTACTTCTTCAGCCGCGACGTCGGCCGCATCTTCCGTGTGGCCGAGGCCTTGGAGTACGGCATGGTCGGGGTCAACACCGGCATGATTTCCAACGAGGTCGCGCCCTTCGGCGGCGTGAAGCAATCGGGCCTGGGCCGCGAAGGCTCGCGCCACGGCATCGAAGACTACCTGGTGACGAAGTACGTGGCGCTGGCCGGCCTGTGAGGATCACACCATGAGCGACCTCTCCTACGTGAACCCCGGGCCGGAAAGCGCCTGGGGCACCTACCTGGCTCAGGTGGACCGCGTGCTGCCCTACCTCGGCTCGCTGTCGCGCTGGGCCGAGACCCTCAAGCGCCCGAAGCGCGCGCTGATCGTCGACGTGCCCATCGAGATGGACGACGGCACGGTGCGCCACTTCGAGGGCTACCGCGTGCAGCACAACCTCAGCCGTGGCCCCGGCAAGGGCGGCGTGCGCTACCACCCCGACGTCACCCTGGAAGAGGTGATGGCGCTGTCGGCCTGGATGACGGTGAAGAACGCCGCCGTCAACCTGCCGTATGGCGGCGCCAAGGGCGGCATCCGCGTCGATCCGCGCTCGCTGACCCGCAAGGAGCTCGAGCGCGTCACCCGCCGCTACACCAGCGAGATCGGCATCATCATCGGCCCGCAGCAGGACATCCCGGCGCCCGACGTGAACACCAACAGCCAGGTCATGGCGTGGATGATGGACACCTACTCGGTGAACGTCGGCGCCACGTCGACCGGCGTGGTGACCGGCAAGCCGCTGGACCTGGGTGGCTCGCTGGGCCGCGTGAAGGCCACGGGCCGTGGCGTGTTCGTCACCGGGCGTGAGGCCGCCCGCCGGCTGGGCCTGTCGCTCGAAGGCGCGCGCATCGCCGTGCAGGGCTTCGGCAACGTCGGCAGCGTGGCCGCCGAGCTGTTTGCCCAGGCCGGCGCGCGCGTCGTGGCGGTGCAGGACCACAGCGGCACGGTGTACGCACCGGGTGGGCTGGATGTGGGCCCACTGCAGGCCCACGTGCGCCACACCGGCGGCGTGGCCGGCTGGCACGGCGCCGAGCCGCTGCCCGCCGAGCAGTTCTGGGACGTGCCCTGCGACATCCTGATTCCCGCTGCGCTGGAAGGCCAGATCACCGCCGAGCGCGCGAACCGCCTGCATGCCCGCCTGGTGCTCGAAGGCGCCAACGGCCCCACGGTGCCGGCGGCCGACGACGTGCTGCGCGAGCGCAATGTGCTGGTCGTGCCCGACGTGATCTGCAACGCCGGCGGCGTGACGGTGTCCTACTTCGAGTGGGTGCAGGACTTCTCGAGCTTCTTCTGGACGGAAGACGAGATCAACGCCCGCCTCGACAAGATCGTCGGCGACGCGCTGGCGACCATCTGGGACCGCGCCGACCTGCACCGCATCCCGCTGCGGACCGCGGCCTTCGCGGTGGCCTGCGAGCGCATCCTCAGCGCCCGGCAGGAGCGGGGTCTTTACCCCTGACGCACCGAAGTGCCCTGGGGCCGCTTCCGGTCCCGGGGCGCTCGGCCTGCCTGCGCGGCCGTCAATCGGCGCCCAGCCGCTCGGCCGTCCAGCGCAGCAGGTCCAGCCACATCTGCCGCACCTCCGCGTCCTGCGGGGTGCGCAGCGCGCTGGGCAGCTCGATGGTCACCACCGGCACCTTCTTGTGCACGCCGCCGTAGTTGCCCAGGCTGCCCGGGAAGATGCCGACCTGATCCAGGTACAGCCGCCCCAGGCGCTTGGGCGGCACGGTGGGCCCGTCGAAATCCAGCACACCATACGGCGCATGCACGGACACGATCAGGTCCGGCTTCCAGCGCGCCATCTCGTCGTGCACCCAGCGGCTTTCCGGCTCGGACAGGGGCGTGCGGCCCGGAAAGCGGCGGGGGTCTTTGCCCGTGCGCTTGTGCCAGTAGTGCGTCGCTTCCTTGTCCCAGCCGGGGGTGGGGAAATTGCGGTTCAGGTCCACGCCGTTCGCGTTGGTGCGCGTGGGCGACGCCTTCAGCATGCCGTCGGGGTTGACCAGCGGCACGAAGCGCCAGTGGA
This sequence comes from Aquabacterium olei, assembly GCA_029279925.1. Lineage (GTDB taxonomy): Bacteria > Pseudomonadota > Gammaproteobacteria > Burkholderiales > Burkholderiaceae_C > Aquabacterium > Aquabacterium olei_A. Next base: position 12,908 of record JAJUHM010000016.1, on the reverse strand, counting down.
TGTTCGACGGCGTCTCGACCGCCGAGCGGATCCAGTGCAGCACCAGCGAGGTCGACGAGGGCTCGTCACCGTGGATGCCACCAATCACGAGCACACGCAGCCGGGCATTCGGCGACACGACGTCGCGCTGCAGCAGGGGGGTGCCCCGCACCGAGCGGCCGGCACTGTCCTTGAGTTCGGCCTCGCGGCACAGGCTCATCGTGACGCTGGGCAGCCGCTTCACGGCCGTGGCGCAAAAAGCCTGTGCTTCGCGCCCCGGGGCCAGCACCGGCTCGGGCGGCGCCGCCCGCACGGTGCCCGCCGCCATCGCCAGCACCACCGCCGCCATGCCGACGCGCCGGCGGCTGCCTCGTCTGCCCTCACGCCCTGCCATCCCGGATCTCCACCATGTGGCTGTCACAGCCTGCCCCCTTATCGTGCCAGCGACTTCAGCGCCAGCTTGATCCCATCGCTCACCGACACGTCTGCCGGCAGCTGCTTGAACGCCGCCTGGGCCTCCTTGTCGGAGTACCCCAGTGCGACCAGGGCCTGCAGGATGTCGCCCTGCGTGTCCCCCGGCGCCGCCCAGCCCGGGGTGGCCAACACCGGCGCCAACTTGCCCTTGAGCTCCAGCAGCAGGCGCTCGGCCGTCTTCTTGCCGACGCCAGGCACCTTGACCAGGCGGCTGGCATCCTGGGCCGCCACGGCGCTGGCCAGCTCCTCGGTGTTCAGGCCGGACAACAGCGCCAGGGCAATGCGCGGGCCCACGCCGCTGATCTTGATCAGCTCGCGGAGGGACTCGCGCTCGCCGGCCGTCAGGAAGCCGAACAGCAGCTGCGCGTCCTCGCGCACGATGAACTGGGTCAGCAGCGTCACCTTGGCGCCCAGCTCCGGCAGGTTGTAGAAGGTGCTCATGGGCACCTGCACTTCGTAGCCCACGCCATGCACATCGACCAGAACGTAAGGCGGGGACTTGCCGGCGAGTTCACCAACGAGGCGGGCAATCATGGGCAGCGGGTTTCGAAGGGGGCCGACAGGGGCCGGCATCAAAGACAAAGCGGCGCCAGCCCATCGGGGCCGCGCCGCCAGCGAGAGGCTGCGAACGGATCAGCGGCGGAACAGGCCCAGTCGCTGGGCTTCCAGCGCGGCCTCGGCGCGCGACGACACGTTGAGCTTGCGGTAGATCTGCTTGACGTAGTCGGCGATCGTGTGGCGCGACAGGTTGAGCTGCTGGCCGATCTCGGGCAGCGTGAAGCCCTTGGCCACGCGCAGCAGCACCTCGTTCTCGCGCTCGGTGAGCTGCACGTGCGGGGTGACGGTGTCGATCGGGTGCGCGGGCTGCAGGCGGGCCTGCGCCGTGAAGTACTGGATCACGCGGCGCGCGATCGACGGGGACAGCGGCGGCTCGCCCTGGCTGATGCGGTGCAGTTGCTCCGACAGCTGCTCGCGCGACTGCTCCTTCAGCAGGTACCCGAAGGCACCAGCCTGCAGGGCCGGGAAGAGGTGATCGTCGTCGTCGTGGATGGTGACCACCACGGACTGGGCGTCGGGCTGCTTTTCGCGCAGGGCCTGCACCACCTCCACACCCGAGCCATCGGGCAGGCCGAGGTCGATCATGGCGACATCGAAGCGCACGGCATTGACCAGCTCCAGCGCATCGTGGATGCGGGCGCTTTCATTGATCTGGGCACCGGGGAAGACCTGAAGCGCCAGGGTCTTGAGCCAGGCGCGGATCTCGGGCAGGTCTTCCAGCAGAAGGATTTGCTTCATGGCGACGGTCCTCACTTGGGATCGAATGGGGGGCGCTCAATGCGAAGTCGCATTGCTGCGCATGCTAGCAGTGCTGCCGGGCATGGTCATGCCGGCAGCGCGAACTTGTTGCAGGGTGGCCATTTCCAGCGGCAAAGTGAGACGGATGACCGTCCCGAAACCCGGGCCGGATTCCACCAGACACTGGCCGCTGAGCTGTTTGGCGCGGTGTTTCATGCTCGTCATGCCGTGGCCGCGGTCGAGCCGGCCATCGAGCTCAAGCGGAATGCCCTTGCCGTTGTCCTGGATCATCAGCTGGAACTCGCGGTGCGCCAGCAGCACGTCGGCCGCAATGACGACATGCGAGGCGGCGCTGTGCTTGATCACGTTGCTGACGGCCTCGCGCAGGATGCGGGTGGTCTGCACGTAGGTGCGGGACGACAGCGGCTCCTCGATGATCTCGTTGGGGTTGCGCCATTCGCATTCGATGCCGGCCTGTCCCAGGCGCGAGACCACCTCGGCGCGCCAGTCGGCCAGGGCGTCGGACAGCACCATGGGCCGACCGGTGAGGCCCCGCACCGACAGGCGCATTTCCTCCAGCGCCTCGCGCGCCAGCGTGGAAATGCGGTCGTTGTCCGAGGTGTGGACGATGGTCAGCAGCTTGGCGCCCAGGTCGTCGTGCAGGTCGGAGGCAATGCGCTTGCGCTCCTTCTCGGCGATCTGCTCGACGCGCAGTTCGGCGATCTGGTTGAAGTTGCGCTCGATTTCGACGCTGATCTCGTGCACGCGCTTTTCCAGCTGCTGCCGGGCGCCTTCGGCCGTCTGCAGCGCCCGTGCGTAAACCTGGATCAGGCGCACGGCCACGGCCGCATACAGCAAGGGCATCACGAAGTGGGTGACATGGATGCCCCACAGGCGCAGCAGCCCGGCCTGGTAGGACAGCTCGATGCCCAGCACCGCCGCCACCACGCCCAGCGCCACGCACATCAGCCAGAACTCGGCACGGCGGCCCTTGCCGGCCTCCCACAGGAAGTAGGCGATGGCGGCGAAGATCTCGAGCGAGAACACCACATACCAGATGCGTGCGCCCAGGAAGAGGTGGTCGCTGCCAAGCAGCAGCAGGCTGGCGGGCATCAGCACGCACTGTGCCCAGAGGACGGCGTTGACCCGCCCGCCGTTCAGCACCCCGGATGACCGCACGCCATGCCCCGCATAGCCAAGCAGGAACTTCACGGCAAAGGCGGCCATCGGCGCGAAGAACAAGGCGATCAGGACCTCCTGGGCCGCATTCGGCATGGGCACGTCCAGCGGGAACAAGCGTCCCGTCATCAGGGCCCAGCCCAGGGTGAGGAGGCCGAAATGCACCAGGTAGCCGAGCTTGCGCACCCATGCCAACCCCAGCGCGAACAGCCCGAGCACCGCCAGCAGCCCGCCCAGCACCTGCGCCAGCGTGCTCGACCAGAAGGTCTGCTGATCCGACAGCGCCCGGATCTCCTGCAGCGGCCCGATGCGCACGGCCGCCAGCCCGCCTGCGCGCTGGCGGGCGGTGACCCGCTCGATGGGGTAGCCGACCACTTTGATGTCCAGCGTGTTGTCCGCCACCTTGAGCAGGCTGTTCGGCAGGGGCACGAGGTGCGACCGGTAACAGTTGCGGGTGTACGGGTCGCTCATGCGCCCGCCGCGCCAGATCAGTTCGCCGTTGAGGTGCACCTCGACGTTGGAGCAGGCCCGCTCGATGTAGACCGCCTGCAGCGGATCCGATGCCGAGGGCTGGTGCTCGAAGCGGAAGCGGTACCAGACGCCGCCTTGGTAGCCCGGCCGGCTCGCGGCCCATTCATCCGGCAGGGCCTGCATCTGCCCCGGCAGCAGCGCCGGAAACTGGGTCGCGTTGCTGGGGACGGCCCAGGCTTCGTCCAGGCTGCGCACGCCCTCCTTGACCAAGACGACAGCAGGGTGACTGATGCGGACCGCTTCGCGGTTGAGCGCCAGCATGGCGTAAGCTGCGATGGACGCCAGCGCCAGACCCAGCAGACCCAGCCACAGGATGCGACGGCGCGACGGCGCAGACGCGACAACAGGAGCAGCCCCGCCGTACGGGATGTCCGCTTCTATGAGGGCGGGTGGCTCCGCCGGGTCTGCCTGACGGCCGCGGGCCCAGGACTGCCACCACCGATGCAACATGCTCAAGGACAACTCCAAAGCCCCACCACCTCCCCCTGGAGATGGCATGACGGGTGATTTTCGCAAGATAAGTCACACCTGAAGCACACCATCAGGTGACAATTTGCGGCCTTTCTCTGGAATCCTGCGCATTCATGCAACTGCGACACAGCTTCTCTCCCCCGGACAACGCCCGCCTGGCCCACCTGTGCGGTCCGCTGGACGAGCACCTTCGCAGCATCGAGGCCGCATTCGGGGTGACGATCCACCGCCGCGCAGAGCAGTTCCGCATCGAAGGCGCCAAGGGCATCCCCCAGGTCGTGGCCGATCTGCTGGACGCGCTGTACGCCCGCGCGGACCGGGCGCTGGGCCCCGAACTGGTCCAGTTGGCGATCACCTCGAGCCTCTCACACCTTCAGCGCGCCCAGGCCCCCCGTAAGGGTGATGTCGCGACAGAAGGGGGCAGCACGGCGCTGCCGGACGAGTCGCCGGACGGGCCGGTGCTGCACACCCGTCGCGCCGACCTGCAGGGGCGCACACCCAACCAGGTGAGCTACCTGCGCCGCATCCTGTCGCACGACCTGAGCTTCGGCATCGGGCCGGCGGGCACCGGCAAGACCTTTCTCGCCGTCGCCTGTGCGGTGGATGCGCTGGAACGCAGCGCCGTGCAGCGCATCATCCTGACGCGCCCGGCGGTCGAGGCCGGCGAACGCCTGGGCTTTCTGCCCGGCGACCTGACCCAGAAGGTCGACCCCTACCTGCGCCCGCTGTACGACGCGCTGTACGACCTGATGGGCTTCGACCGCGTCGGCAAGGCCTTCGAGAAGGGCCTGATCGAGATCGCCCCGCTGGCCTTCATGCGCGGCCGCACGCTGAACCACGCCTTCATCATCCTGGACGAGGCGCAGAACACCACGCCCGAGCAGATGAAGATGTTCCTGACGCGCATCGGCTTCGGCTCGCGCGCGGTCGTCACCGGCGATGTCAGCCAGATCGACCTGCCGCGCGGCGCGAAAAGCGGCCTGATCGAGGCCGAACGCATCCTCAAGCCGGTGCGGGGCGTGTCGTTCACGCGCTTCACTGCCGGCGACGTCGTGCGCCATCCGCTCGTGGCCCGCATCGTCGAGGCCTATGAGGCGGCACAGTCCAGCAAGCCCGTGCCGCCCGCCGAGCCGCCGGCCGCGGAGCCGCCCCGCTGAACCACCCCGTCGCGCCCCCGAACGCCCCCTGCTGTCCCCCTGTTTTCTCCGCATGAAGCCCTCCCTGAGCCTGAGCCTGCAGTTCGCCGACAAGCGCCACCGCGACCTTCTTCCCCGCCACAAGGTGGCCCGCTGGCTCAAGGCCGCGCTCGAGGCCGATGCCGAGCTCACGGTGCGCATCGTGGATGCCGAGGAAGGCCAGACGCTGAACCGCGACTATCGGCAGCGCGACTACGCCACCAACGTGCTGACCTTCGATTACGCCCAGGAGCCAGTCGTCATGGCCGACCTGATCCTGTGCGCACCGGTCATCGAGCGCGAGGCGGCCGAGCAGGGCAAGACGATCGATGCCCATTACGCGCACATGCTGGTGCATGGCGCGCTGCACGCACAGGGCTGGGACCACATCGAAGACGACGAAGCCCAGGCGATGGAAGCCCGCGAACGCGAGGTGATGTCGCGCCTGGGCTTTGCCGACCCGTACGGGCAGGAAGCCTGAACCGCCGGAGACCCGAATGGGAGAGTTGTACGAAGACATGTTCGAGCTGGCGCCGGTGTCGCTCTGGCTCGAGGACTACAGCGCGCTGAAGCAGCTGTTCGAGGCCTGGCGCGCCGAGGGCGTGCGCGACCTGCGTGAGCACCTGGAAGGCCATCCGGAGCGCGCCGCGCAGTGCGCTGCCGCGATCCGTCTGCTGCGCGTGAACCGGCACACGCTGGACCTGTACGGTGCCGAAGACCTGGCCGAGCTGTCGGCCAACCTGCACCGTGTGTTCCGCGACGACATGCTGAACACCTTCGTGTGGGAGCTCGAGCAGCTGTGGTCGGGCCAGACGCATTTCCGCAGCCAGACGGTGAACTACACACTGCACGGCGAGCGCCTGGCCATCACGCTGCGCGCCAACGTGCTGCCCGGGCATGAAGACACCTGGGACCGCGTGCTGCTGGCCATCGAGGACGTGACCGAGCGCACGCGCGGCGAGCAGGCCCTGCGGCGCAGCGAGCTGTACGCCAAGGGACTGTTCGAGCACTCGCCGGTGTCGCTGTGGGTGGAAGACTTCAGCGGTGTGCGCAAGCTGCTGGACGAAGTGCGCCGTCAGGACATCGAGGATTTCCGGGTCTTTCTCGATGTGCACCCGGACTTCGTGCTCCGCTGCATGCAGGAGATCCGCGTGCTCGACGTCAACCGGCAGACGCTGGAGATGTTCCGCGCCCCCGACAAGACCACGTTGCTCGGCCATCTGGACCAGGTGTTTCGCGACGACATGCGGCCGCACTTCGCCGAGCAGCTCATCGAGCTGTGGCACGGGCGGCTGTTCCAGCAACGCGAGGTGGTGAACTACGCACTCGACGGCGAAAAGCTGCACGTGTACCTGCAGTTCTCGGTGCTGCCCGGCCACGAGCACAGCTGGGATCAGGTGCTGGTGTCGCTGACCGACATCAGCGCCCGCAAGAAGGCCGAAGCCTACCTGGAGTACCTGGGCCAGCACGATGCCCTGACCGGCCTGCGCAACCGGGGCTTCTTCATGGACGAGCTGGCGCGCATCGAACGGCGCGGCCCCTGGCCCGTCAGCGTCATCGTGCTCGACCTCAACGACCTGAAGCAGACCAACGACGAGTTCGGCCATGCGGGCGGTGACGCCCTGCTGCGCCGGCTGGGCGAGGTGCTGCGCAAGGCTGTGGAGCGGCCCGCGACCGCGTCACGCCTCGGTGGCGACGAGTTCGCGATCCTGCTGCCCGGTGCCGACGCCCGTCAGGCCGAGTTCACCGTGGAGCAGGTCCACGAGCTGCTGGCCCTGAACAACCAGTACCACGCCGGCCATGCGCTGAGCGTGTCGATCGGGTGCGCCACCAGCCACGATGGCGAGCGCATGGAGGCCATGCTGCACCGTGCCGATCAGGCCATGTACGCGGCCAAGCGCCGGCACTATGTGCGACTGGGTCATGACCGGCGCACGGCGGCGTCGCGTCAGCCCGACTGAGCGCGCCCCGGGGGCGGACCCGCGCCGCCTGCCCGGTTGGCCGCGGCCTTCTTGAAGCCGCGTTCCAACCGCCTCAAGCCGCCTTCAAGCCACTCAGAAAGCCCGTGGCGCCGCCATCGTGCAGGCAGCGGGGCTTCCATTGGCCCACGCGCTTGGCGATCTCGGCGATGTGGTCGGGCGTCGTGCCGCAGCAGCCGCCAGCGATGTTCAGGAAGCCGGCTTTCGCAAACTCTTCGACCAGGCCGCCCGTGATCTCGGGCGTCTCGTCGAAACCCGTGTCGCTCATGGGGTTGGGCAGGCCGGCGTTCGGGTAGCAGCTCACATACGTGTCACCGGCGATCTTGGCCAGTTCCTCGATGTAGGGGCGCATCAGGGTGGCGCCCAGCGCGCAGTTCAGGCCGATGGCCAGCGGATGGGCATGGCGCACCGAGTGCCAGAAGGCGCTGACCGTCTGGCCTGACAGGATGCGGCCGGAGGCATCGGTCACGGTGCCCGAGATGATGATGGGCAGGCGCTCGCCGGTGTCCTCGAACAGCTCGTCGATCGCGAAGATGGCCGCCTTGGCGTTGAGCGTGTCGAAGATGGTTTCGACGAGGAAGACGTCGCAGCCGCCTTCCATCAGGGCCTTGGCCTGCTCGTAATAGGCCTGGCGCAGCGTGTCGAAATCGACGTTGCGGGCGCCCGGGTCGTTCACGTCGGGGCTGATGCTGGCGGTCTTGGGTGTGGGGCCGATGGCGCCGGCCACGAAGCGCGGCTTGTCGGGCGTGCTGTACTTGTCGCAGGCCTCGCGCGCCATGCGGGCGGCCACGAGGTTCATCTCGTAGGCCAGCGCGGGCAGCTCGTAGTCCTCCTGGGCCACGGTGGTGGCGCCGAAGGTGTTGGTCTCGATCAGGTCGGCACCGGCGGCCAGGTACTGCTCGTGGATCTCGCGGATGACCTCGGGCTTGGTCAGCTGCAGCAGCTCGTTGTTGCCCTTGAGGTCCTTGCCGTGCTCGGCAAAGCGGGTGCCGCGGTAGTCGGCCTCGGTCAGCTTGTAGCGCTGGATCATGGTGCCCATGGCGCTGTCGAGCACCACGATGCGCTGGCGCATGATGTCGGGCAGCTGCGCGGCGCGGGTGTAGGGGCGGCGTTCAACCGGCACGGTCGGGCCGACCGGGGCGGCGGGGGCGGGCGTGTTCATTCCGGTATTTTAGAGAGTTGCAGCGCGGACCGGCGCACAATGCGCGCCATGGACTCGGACCACGGCAAACCCCTGGAAGGCTGGCGCCTTCGTCTCTACACCATCATCTTCGAAGCCGACACGGTGGCTGGACGGCGCTTCGATCAGGCGCTGATCGCGCTCATCCTGACCAGCGTGCTGGTCGTGGTGCTCGACAGCGTGGCGGCCATCGAGGCCCGCGCGGGCCTGGCGCTCGAGGTGCTCGAGTGGGGCTTCACGGTCGTGTTCACCATCGAGTACGTGCTGCGGCTGATGTGCGTGCGGCGCCCGCTCACCTATGCGTTGAGCTTCTACGGGCTCATCGACCTCATCTCGGTGCTGCCCACCTACCTCGCACTGCTGGTGCCCGAGGCGCACTTCTTCATCGACGTGCGCATCCTGAGGCTGATGCGGGTCTTCCGGATCTTCAAGCTCACCGGCTTCGTGTCGGAATACAACGCGCTGGGCCGCGCGCTGGTGGCCAGCCGGCGCAAGATCATGGTCTTCCTGTCCTTCGTGCTGATGGTGGTCCTGATCATGGGCACGGTGATGTACGTGGTCGAAGGCCCGGACAATGGCTACACCAGCATCCCCACGGCGATGTACTGGGCGATCACGACGATGACCACGGTGGGCTTTGGCGACATCACCCCGAAGACGGACCTGGGACGCCTGATCTCGTCGCTGATGATGATCCTGGGCTGGGGCGTGCTGGCCGTGCCCACTGGCATCGTCACGACGGAGCTGGCTTTGCAACGGCCCACCCTCGGGCGGCCGACCACCCGCACCTGTCAGGCCTGCCTCAGCGAGGGGCATGCGCCCGAGGCCAACTTCTGCAACCGCTGCGGCGCGGGGCTGCCGCCGTGGCAGCACGACTGAGGGGCGGGGTTCAGAGCCCGCTGCGCGCCGACAACGGATGAGCGGGCGGATCGATCTCGTCGGCGTTGAACAGCGAGTCGCGGAAGGTGGGCCGGTTGGCCGGCACGTCGTCGCTCAGGGCCCAGAGCTCGAGGTGCTGGGCCGGCATCGGACGGGCGAACAGAAAGCCCTGCATCTGGTCGCAGCCCAGGGTCTTGAGGATGTCCTGCTGGGCTACGGTCTCCACCCCTTCGGCCACCACCTCCAGGCCGAGCGCGTGTGACAGCTTGATCACCGCCTTGATGATGGCGCGGGCGTCCGCCTGGTTGCCCAGGTCCTGCACGAAGCTGCGGTCGATCTTGATCTGGCTGGCCGGCAGCTTGCGCAGGTAGCTGAGGCTGGAGTAGCCGGTACCGAAGTCGTCGATGGACAGCGACACGCCGGTCAGCGCCAGGCGCTCGAAGATGCGCAGCGTGGCCGCCGGGTCTTCCATGGCCGCGCTTTCGGTGAGCTCGAAGGTGATGCGGTCGGCGGGCACGCCGTGCCGGCTCAGCACCTCGGCGAGGCGCTCGGGCAGATCGGCCTGCCGCAGCTGGTGGGCCGACAGGTTGATGGCCACCCGCATGCCCAGGCCCACGGCCCGCCACGCCTGCAGTTGCCGCACGGCCTCCTCGATCACCCACTGGCCCAGCGTGCCCATCAGGCCGAAGCGCTCGGCCACGGGAATGAACACGGCGGGGCTGACCGCGCCGCGCTGCGGGTGTTGCCAGCGCAGCAGGGCCTCGACGCCGGCGATCTGGCCACTCGCGCTGTCGATCTTGGGCTGGTAGTGCAGGGACAGGCCTTGCCCGGTCTCGAGCGCCGCGCGCAGGTCGCGCTGCAGGTCGACCGCGGCCTCGGCATCGTGGTCCATGCCGGGCTCGTAGAAGCAGTGCATGTTGCCCCCTGCCCGCTTCGCAGCCAGCATGGCGGCATCGGCGCGGGCAATGAGGCGCCCCCGGGGCCCATGGTCCGGGAACAGCACGACGCCCACCGAGCACGACAGGCGCACCTCGCGCCCGTCGACCACGTAGGGCCTCTCGAGGCTGATGCGCACCCGCTCGGCCACGAGCGCGGCCGCGCCGGCGTCGGGGTCGCCATCGAGCAGCATCAGGAACTCGTCGCCGCCCAGGCGGGCCACGGTGTCGGTGCTGCGGCCCTGCTCGTCGAGCCGGCGCCCGACTTCGCGCAACAGGGTGTCGCCCGCGCCATGCCCGAAGGAATCGTTGACGGGCTTGAAGCCGTCCAGGTCGATGTAGAGCAGCGCCACCCGACGGCGCCGGGCCTCGGCACGCAGCACGGCCGAAGCGAGCTGGTCCTCCAGCATCAACCGGGTGCACAGGCCCGTCAGGGGATCGGTCAGGCGGGCGCGCTGCGCGGCCTCGGCCACCGGCTGCAGGGCGGCGTCGGCTCGGGCAAGCGGTTGCGCCGACGCCGCGGAAGACGCGGCCGTCGTCGCGGCGGGGCGCCGCGGCACACGCGCCTCCAGCATGCTCATGTGCTGCCACCAGCGCAGCGCACCGACGAGCACCAGCGTGCCGAGGATGCCGGCCAGCAGCCACCACCACGGCGACACGTTCTGGAGTTCGTTCCACATCATTCAACGCTCTCCAGTGAGGACCACGCGCTGGGCGGGCCGTCTTGCGGGTCTTGCCCCGAGGCCGCGGACGGCCAGGGCTGGGGACGCGCCGGCAGGGGCGCCATCCAGGTCAGCAGGGCCGCCCCGCTCATGGGGCGCGCGTACAGAAAGCCCTGCAGCTCGTCACAGGTAAGGTCGCGCAGGATGCTCGCCTGGGCCTCGGTCTCGACGCCTTCGGCCACCACCGACATGCCCAGTGCATGGGCCAGGCGCACCACGGCGCCCACGATGGCCTGCGCGTCGGGGCTGCAGGCCAGGTCACGCACGAAGCTGCGATCCACCTTGAGCTGGCGGGCGGGCAGGCGGCGCAGGTAGCTGAGGCTGGAGTAGCCCGTTCCGAAATCGTCGATGGACAGCTGCACCCCGATGTCGTCGAGCATGTCGAACACGCGGATGGAGGCCTCCACGTCGTCCATGGCCACCGATTCGGTGATCTCGAGGATCAGCATGCGGGCTGGCACCCGATGGCGGCGCAAGGCATCGCGCACGCACGCCTCCAGGTCGTGCTGGCGCAGCTGATGGGCCGACAGGTTGACGGCGACCGGCACATCGGCACCGGCTTCGTGCCACTGTCGCACCTGACGGCAGGCCTCATCCAGCACCCACAGGCCGAGTTCGCCGATCAGGCCGAAGCGCTCGGCCACCGGAATGAAGGTGGCCGGACTGACCTCGCCACGCTCGGGGTGCCGCCAGCGCAACAGGGCCTCGACACCCGCCAGCGCGCCGGTGTCGGCCCGCAGCTTGGGCTGGAAGACGAGCGCCAGCTGGCCGCGCGCCATCGCATGGCGAAGGTCGCGCTGCAGGCTGACCTGTTCGCTGCCCTCCAGGTCCATGCCATGCCGGTACAGGCAGTAGGCGTTGCCCCCGGCGCGCTGCACCGTGCGCATGGCGTCCAGAGCCTGGGTCATCAACTGGGCCACGGTGGCCCCGTCGGGGTGGCGGGCCACGCCGATGGAAGCGCTGGTGTGCAGCGTCTCGCCTTCCACCTCGCAGGGCGAGCGCAGGGCCTCGACCAAGCGTTGGGCCATCTGCGACAGGTGCACCTCGTCATGCCAGCCGCGGCACAGCAGCAGGAACTCGTCGGCATCGCTGCGGGCCAGCACGTCGCCCTCGCGCACCAGCGCCTGCAGGCGGCGCCCGACCTGCCGCAACACCGCGTCGCCAAAGGCATCGCCGTAGCGCTCGACCAGCGCCCGCAGCCCATCCAGCCCGACGCGCAGGATGGCGGGCCGGTCGGTCGACAGCGCTGCGCTGTCGAGGATCGACTGCAGGCGGCGCTCGAACGCCTGGCGGTTGTAGAGGCCGGTCAGGGCATCGCGCTGCATGGCCTGGTCGAGCGCCGCGCTGGTGTGGGCCAGGTCGCGGTGAAGCGCCTCACGCTCGCGCTGCGCCCGCGCATCGAGCGACGCCGCCAGGTGGACCAGCACCGACAGGACCGAAACGACGGCCGGGAGCAACCACAGCATGGTCTCGCCGGACAGCTGGCCGACGCTCACACAGCGGGCGTCCGCCGGCACCCCGGCCGCGGCCACCATGAGCGCCTGCCCGCCGCGGAAGGCGGTGCCCAGCACGGCCGCCACGGCGAGGTCGGCCAGGCGGTCGGACATGCGCGCGAACACGCCACGCAGCCGGGGGGCCACCAGGGCCCCCGTGAACAGGGTAAGCGCCACCGAGAGCCCGACCAGAGAAGGCGACCACACCAGTTGAGGCGTCATCAGGCGGGACTCGACGGCCGTGGCGGCGACCACGGCAAGCCCCACGGCCACGAACAGCCCGCCCAGCGGACGCATCCACGGCCGCGGCATGCGCCGGGCGTACAGGGTGATCGTCAGCGCGCTGACGGTGACGGCCGGAAGCCAGGACACGAAGACCAGCACGGGCACGTAGCCGACCTCGATCGGCAGGCGGGCGGCCAGCAGGCCCAGCAAGCTGACCGCCCAGATTCCGGTGCCCGCCGCGAGCGCGCCCACCGTCCCCCACACCAGGGCGGCATCGCGGTCGGCCGCGCGCACGCGTCCGACGACCTGCATCTGCAGGTAGATGACGTAGACCGCCAGCAACCAGGCCGCCAGATGGGCCAGGCTGTCGTGCTGAACGGCCATGAGGGT
>JAJUHM010000015.1 GCA_029279925.1 Aquabacterium olei | reverse complement strand
CTGTTCTCGCACAACGACCAGCAGTCGGTCTGGCAGAGCGGGCAGCCCGAAGGGGCCCTGTCGGGCTGGGGCGGACGGGCCGCCGATGCCGTGCTCTCCGGCAACAGCCAGGCGGCCCTGACGTGCATGAACCTGGCAGGGCAGGCGGTGTTCCTCGCTGGCACCACGGCCGTGCCCTACATGCTGAGTCCGAGCGGGGTGCCTGCCCTGGCGGCGCTCGAGGGCGGGCTGTTCGGCTCTGCGGCCTGCGTGGAGGCCTTTCGCAGCCTGGTGACCGATACCGCGCAACCTCACCTGTTTGCGGCCGAGCACGCCCGCACGATGGCCCGCGCCATCGATGTCAATGCCCGGCTCCGGTCGGCCCTGGTCGATGTTCCATCCCCCGTTGGCTTCAACCTGTCCGAGCCGCTGGGTCTGCAGCTCGCCATGGTGGCCCGGCTGATGGCCGCGCGCGGCACCCTGGGCCTGCGGCGGCAGGTGTTCTTCGTTCAGCTCGGCGGCTTCGACCTGCACGACAACCTGACGGCCCGTCACCCGGCCTTGCTGGCCCAGGTCGCCTCGGCCCTGGTGGCCTTCCAGGCAGAGGTCGACCGACTCGGCCTGGCCAACCAGGTCACGACCTTCACCGCCAGCGACTTCGGGCGCACGCTGACGAGCAATGGCGACGGCTCTGACCACGGCTGGGGCGGGCATCACCTCGTGCTGGGCGGTGCGGTGCGGGGTGGGCAGGTGTATGGCACCTTGCCGCCCGCCGGGCTGGACGGCGAGCACCACGTGGGGCAGGGGCGTCTGCTGCCCACGCTGGCGGTGCAGCAGCTGGGGGCCTCGCTGGCCAGCTGGTTCGGCGTGCCCGCATCCGAGCTGCCACAGGTGGTGCCGGGCATCGAGGCTTTCGACGGTGCCGCGCTGGCGGGGCTGATGGCCGCGTGAGCGCGGGCGCGAACGACATTGGTTCTGTGCGGTACCAAATTCGTTACCATCACCCTCCTTGAAGTCCGGAGGTTTGCCCATGTCCCGCCCCAACCAGCTCGCCCGCACCCTGGCCCGATTCGAAGGGCTGCCCACGCCCCTGAGGGTGCGCCTGGTCAGCCTCATCCTTGGCCGCATCGTGCCGCTGGTGGGCACGGCGGGGCTGCGCTTCGAGGAGGTGAGCGCCCGCCAGGTGGTGGTGGGCATCCGCAACCGCCGCCCCGTGCAGAACCACATCAAGGGCGTGCACGCGGCCGGCATGGCCTTGCTGGCCGAAACCGCCACGGGCTTCTGCGTGGGCATGCACCTGCCGGACGACAAGCTGCCGCTGATCAAGACCATGCAGGTCGACTACCTCCGGCGCGCCCAGGGCGACCTGCGCGCAACGGCCGCCCTGTCGCCGGATCAGGTTGCGGCCATGCAGACCCAGGACAAGGGCGAGGTGACGGTGGCCGTGCGCATCACCGACGCCGCGGGCGAGACCCCGATCGAGGCCCGCATGGTCTGGGCCTGGGTGCCCAAGACGCGGCGCTGACCTACGCACGGGCCGGCGTCGCACGACGCCACTTTGGTCAGGCCTCCACCGGCACCTCGCCGGGGTGCTCGCCGCGTTCGTACACCACGTTGGCGCGGCCCACCAGCAAGGGGTCGGGCTGGGCCACGTGGCTCAGATCGCGGTTGGCGTAGGGCAGCTTGTGCAGCACATAGCGCATGGCGTTCAGGCGTGCGCGCTTCTTGCAATCGCTCTTGATCACGGTCCACGGCGCATCGGCCGTGTCGGTGTGGAAGAACATCGCCTCCTTGGCGCGCGTGTAGTCGTCCCACTTGTCGAGCGAGGCCAGGTCCACCGGCGAGAGTTTCCACTGCTTGAGCGGGTGCGTTTCGCGCTCCTTGAAGCGGCGGCGTTGCTCCTTGCGGCTCACCGAGAACCAGAACTTGATCAGGTGCACGCCCGAGCGCACCAGGTTGCGCTCGAACTCCGGCGCCTGGCGCATGAACTCCCGGTACTCCTCGGCCGAGCAGAAGCCCATCACGTGCTCCACCCCCGCGCGGTTGTACCAGCTGCGGTCGAACAGCACGATCTCGCCGGCCGTGGGCAGGTGCTGCACATAGCGCTGGAAGTACCACTGGCCCTTTTCGACTTCGCTGGGCTTTTCCAGCGCGACCACGCGGGCGCCCCGCGGGTTGAGGTGCTCCATGAAGCGCTTGATCGTGCCGCCCTTGCCGGCGGCGTCACGTCCCTCGAACAGGATCACCACCTTCTGGCCGGTCGCCTTGACCCAGGCCTGCAGCTTCAGCAGTTCCACCTGCAGGCGGTACTTCTGTTTCTCATAGCTCTTGCGGGCCATGAGGTTGCGGTAGGGGTAGGTCGAGGCATCGCGCCACGTGGGCGCCAGCTCTTCGTCGGGGTTGACGCGCGGGGCGTGGCGGTCAAGCCGCCCCTGCAGCGCGGCGCGCAGCACGGCCGCGTCGTCCGGCGAGGCCCCGTCCAGCAGCGCGTCGATCGCGCGGGCCAGTTCTTCCGGCGGGGTCTGCCGCACGATGTCGTCGAGCGCCGCCACCTGGGCGTACTGGCGGGCCTCGGTGGCCTCGCGGGCCACGGCGGCTTCGATGTGGTCGGGGCGGGTGCTGTGGATCACGTCACCTGCCACGGCGCGACGCGGGGTGCGCGCCGGCCGGGATGCGGCGCGCGGCGTCGTGCGCGTGGCGGCAGAGCGGGAAGAGGCAGGCTTGGCGGGTTTGTCCATGAGCGTGTGTCATCGTTCTGAAACAATCGAACGTACGCTCATGCGGGCCGGGCTGCAATGGCGTGCAGCCCGCATGTTTCCCTCGATCTGAGCCAGATCAAATCGGAGGCGTGACATCCGACCGGATGCCCTTTTTCGGGCATGTCGGCCGGATGCGTCGGGATCAGGCGGCCTGTGCCTTGGCCGTCACGGCCTTGCCGCTCTTGAGGCCCAGCTTGGCCATCAGCGCCTGGTCCTTGTCGAACTCGGGGTTGCCGGTGGTCAGCAGCTTGTCGCCGTAGAAGATCGAATTGGCGCCGGCCAGGAAACACAGCGCCTGCACCGCTTCGCTCATCTGCTGGCGTCCGGCCGACAGGCGCACGCGGGCCGTGGGCATGGTGATGCGGGCCACGGCGATGGTGCGCACGAACTCCAGCGGGTCGAGCTGCGGCGTGTCGGCCAGTGGCGTGCCGGGCACGCGCACCAGGTCGTTGATCGGCACCGATTCGGGATAGGTGGGCAGGTTGGCCAGCTGGGCGATCAGGCCGGCGCGGCCCTCGCGCGTTTCACCCATGCCGACGATGCCGCCGCTGCACACCTTGATGCTGGCGTTGCGCACGTGGGCCAGCGTGTCCAGGCGGTCCTGCATGTCACGCGTGGTGATGATGTCGCCGTACAGCTCGGGTGCGGTGTCGAGGTTGTGGTTGTAGTAGTCCAGGCCGGCGTCCTTGAGGGCCTGTGCCTGGGTGTCGGTCAGCATGCCCAGCGTGCAGCAGGCTTCCAGGCCTTCTTCCTTGATCACGCCGATCAGCTCGGCCACTTTTTCGATGTCGCGGTCCTTCGGCGCACGCCAGGCGGCGCCCATGCAGAAGCGGCTGGCGCCCGCGTCACGTGCGGCCACGACGGCCTCACGCACCTGCTCGGGCGACATCAGCTTGCTGGCTTCCACGCCTGTGTCGTAGCTGGCCGATTGCGGGCAGTAGCCGCAGTCCTCGGGGCAGCCGCCCGTCTTGACCGACAGCAGCGTGGCATGTTCGATCTCGTTGGCGTCCCAGTGCTGGCGGTGCACCTGCTGGGCCTGCCACAGCAGGTCGTTGAAGGGCAGATTGAACAGCTCCAGCACCTTCGAGCGCGGCCAGCGGCCGTTGTCGAAGTTCGGGTCGGTGCAGTCGCCGCCACAGCCGTGGCTGTTGAGCACCGCCTTGCGGGGCACGATCTGAACGGGCTGGGCGGCCGGTTCGGACACGGGGGCGGCGGTGGAGGAGGTGGCGCACTGGGACATGGGGCGGGCCGCGCCGGTTCGCGGCAGGTGTGAACAGACAAAAGCAGCGGGGCCTTGTGGGCCCCAGGGCGAAGTTTAGTCTGCCTGACGCATCGGCGTTAAGCTCGGGCCATGCGATTCGAACACCTCATCGAAATCAACTCCCCCGATCCCGCGTACAGCGCCATGACGCTGAGCTTCACCCGGGCGCAGTTGTGGCTCGGGCTGATGCAGCGGGTCAAGGCGCCGCAGCGCTTTCCCAACGGGCCGGAGCAGTGCGACTGGGCCGAGTCCGAGCCTGGGCTCATCACCCGCACCCTGCGGTTCGGTCCGCACACCCTGAAAGACCAGGTTCGCGTGGCCGCCGAGGACAGCCTGGTGTTCACGCCCGAAGCCCATGGCGACACCGCCCCCATCCGCCTGACGATCCGCATCGAGGAGCCGCAGCCCCGCCAGATGGTGCTGCGCTTCGTCTACGAGGCGCTGGGCGCGCAGACAGACGAGGAAGCCTATTACAACGATTACCGGCACAGCGCCTGGCTGCACAACGACCGCGACATGGTGACCACCCTGCGCGAGTGGCTCGAAGGCGGCGAATTGCGCCCGCTGGACAGCTGAACCTGGCGCTTCAGCCCGGGCCGGTGTCCAGAACCGGCTCTGGCAAGGCCGGTGCCGGCCGGCCGTCCTGCGGCGTGGCCGCGGCCGCCCTGAGCGGCGGTATCCGGCCGGCCATGTCGTGCGCCCCCTGACCCAGGCCGCGCACGACGCACACCGCGGCCGGGCCGCAGGCCGCAAAGCGCGCCACATCCTGCGCCGTCAGCAGCCCGCCGATGGCGACCACCGGCGCGGGGCTGTGCGCCACCCACCAGCGCAGGTTGTGCTCGCCCTGGGGGCGCCACGGCATGTCCTTGGTGGTCGTGGGCATCACGGGGCCGCAGGCGATCAGGCTGGCGCCGCAGCCGGCCGCGCGGGCCAGTTCCCACAGGCTGTGCGAGCTCAGCCCCAGCATCACCCGGTCGCGCTCGGCCAGCAGCCGCTGCCGGTCGTCAAGGCTCAGGGCCAGCAGGTCTTCCTGCCCGAGGTGCAGCCCCAGGCGAAAACCCGGTTCGGCCGACACCCGCGGGGGCAGCGCCAAGGCATCCCGCCAGTGGTCGTTCACGAACAGCTGGGCGCCGTGCTGTGCGCAGTGGCTCAGGCTCTGAGCCAGGTGATGATCCAGGCCGTCACGGGGCTTGTGCCGGAGTTGCACCAGCCGCAGGCCCGCCGCCACCGCGTGGCCCAGCTCATCGCCGTCGGGCAGGATGCCGTAGAGCCCGTCGCAAGGGGCCCTGAACGGGGCAAACAACGGCGGGATGCGAAGCGCGTCGGCTGGCGCTGTTTCCGAGGTCGGTGCGCCGTGAAGCAACTGCCATGGCAACTCGTCGCCCAGCCCCAGCCAAGGCAGGCCGGCCCGGCCCGGTAAAGCAAAGCCGTCCCGGGCCTTCACGGGCCCGGCCCCGGCGCCCGCCGCATGGGCCCCGGCCAGGGCGTCACGGGTCAGCATGTGGGCCAGCACCACGGCGTCGGCATCCACATGGCCCCGGGCCCACGCGCCCGCCACCCCGGTGGCAAAGGTGCAGCCGGTGCCATGGTGGTGAGGCGTGTCGATGCGCGGGGCGCACAGCCAGCCATGGGCCTGCGGGGTGGCCAGCCAGTCCACGCACCAGCTTGCGGAAGCCGGCCCCGTCGGGTGATGCGGGGCGTCGCCACCCGTGATGACCACGCTGCGCGCCCCCAGCGCCATGAGGTCGACCGCGAGCGCGGGCAGATCCTGACGCGGCGCGCCATGTCCGCCGGGACGCTTCAACAGCCTGCGGGCCTCGGCGCGGTTCGGCGTCACCACCGTGGCCCGTGGCAACAACCACTGCCGGTACGCCTCCAGCACGGCTTCGGTGCTGACTGGCGTGCCACCCGCCGAAGCGCCCAGCACCGGGTCGATCACCAGGGCCAGATGCCGGTGCGGATCCAGGCCGGGTGGGGTGCTGGCGCGGAAGTGGTCGACCCAGCGCGCGACGATCTGCACTGCGGCCACGCTGCCCAGCAGGCCGGTCTTGATCACCCGCGGTGGCAGGTCGGTGGCCAGGGCGCTGAGTTGGGCCTGCAGTTGCTCGGGTGGAACCGGAAACAGGGCTTCGACGCCGCGCGAATGCTGTGCGGTCAGCACCGCCGCGATCGGGCAAAGGTGCACGCCGAGCGCGTCGGCCGCGCGCTGGTCGGCGCTCAGGCCCGCACCCCCGGACGTGTCCAGGCCGGCGATGCTCCACACAACGGGGCGCGCCGGTGCGTCAGGCGCGGAGAGGGGCTGCGAAATGGTCATGCGCTTAGGGGGCGAAAGGTCACAGCAGCACGAAGGGCTGCCCACCCACCGGCGTGGTCGCGATGGCCACGTCGCTGGTGGGCATCAGTCCGGCAAGGTGGCCTGCGCGTCCGCCGGCCACGGCGTCGCGGAACGCGGCGGCCATGCGCACGGGGTCCTTGGATTGCGACACGGCCGAGTTCAGCAGCACGGCGTCGAAGCCCAGTTCCATCGCCGCCGCAGCATGCGACGGCGCGCCCAGCCCCGCGTCGACGATCAGCGTGAGGTCAGGCAGGCGGGCCCGCAGCGTGCGCAAGGCCCAGGGGTTGAGCAGGCCCAGGCCCGAGCCGATCGGGGCGGCCCAGGGCATCAGGATGCGGCAGCCTGCATCGACCAGGCGCTGGGCGCTGACCAGGTCGTCCGTGCAGTAAGGCAGCACCTCGAAGCCATCGGCGACCAGCTGGCGTGCCGCGGTCACCAGTTCGAACGGGTCGGGCTGCAGGGTCTGCTCGTCACCGACGACCTCGAGCTTGATCCAGTGCGTGTCCAGCAGCTCGCGCGCCATGTGGGCCAGTGTGATGGCCTCGCGCGCACTGCGGCATCCGGCGGTGTTGGGAAGCAGGTGCGCGCCGCGGGCCCGCGCCGTGTCGCGGATGATCTGCACGAAGCCGTTGTCGCCGCCGCCCGGCACGGCCAGCGTGCGCTTGAGCCCCAGCGTGAGCACCTGGCTGCCGGAGGCCTCGATGGCCTCCCGCAAGGTCTGCGGGGAAGGGTAGCCGGCCGTGCCGAGCAAAAAGCGGCTGTGCAGCACCGTGTCGCCAATGCGCCAGGTGTCGGCCAGTGTGGAAGTGGGGGACACGTTCAGCCTCCGGTGATCGGGGAAAAGCACAGCACCGTGTCACCGTCGGACAGACGGTGCTCGGCGCGCGCGTGACGCGGCACGAAGTGGCCGTTGACGGCCGTGGCCACACTGACGGGGTCCTGCTCGGTGCCCGCCAGCAGGCGCGCCACGGCGTCTGCCAGGTTGCTGCCCGAAGGCAGCTGCAGCGGGCCCTGGTCGGTGTGGAGCGTGATGTGGGTCGGGTCGCTCATGACGCGAGCCTTTCAGGTCGGGGGCGGGATGCCGAAAACGCGGCGGGCGGGTGCGGTTCGTGTCCAGCGCTGGGCAGGGGGGGGCAGCCCAGCCGGCCCAGGGCCTCATCGACCACCGAGGGGGCCAGCAGCCAGCCATGCCGATACAGGCCGTTGAGCCGCACCAGCCCGTCGTTGACCACGACCTGCGGCCGGTTGTCGGGCAGGGCAGGGCGCAGGTTGGTGTCCAGCCGCAGGATGCGGGCCTCGGCCAGCGCGGGGATCACGCTGTGCGCCGCCGCCATCAGCTCCACAGCGGTGCGCAGCGACATGGGCGAGCGGTCTTCGGTTTCGAGCTCGCTGGCGCCGACCAGCACGCGCTGCCCCGACCGGGGGACGATGTAGACCCGATGACGCGGGTGCAGCAGGCGCACCGGCCGCTGCAGTTGCAGCCCCGGGGCGTGCAGCCACACCACCTCGCCCCGGACGCCCCGCACGGGCGCGTCGGGCCGCGCGCCCGTGCCCCGCACGTCGACGACCAGGTCGAAGCGGTGGTGGCTGCCATCGGCCAGCTGCAACGCGCCCGGTTGGGTGGCTGCCACATGCTGGCCCCAGTGCCATCGCACCGAGGGGGCCGTGTCGTGCAGCCCCTGCAGCATGGTCACGGTGTCCAGGTGCCCCTCTCCGGGCAGCAGCCAGGCGTGCAGCGGCCCGCCGCTGCCGTGCAGATCCGGCTCCAGCGTCGCCAGCTCGGCGGGTGACAGCGAGCGAGGGTGGGCCCAGGCGGGCTGACCCGGCATGGGCTGGTCCAGCCGGGCCAGCACCCGGCGGGCCGCGCCCAGGTCCGGCCCGTGCGCCACCATCAGGCTGCCCCGGCGCGCCATGGGCGGCTCGCCCGCCGTTCCGGCAACCAGTTCCGCCGCGATGGCCGCCCACCGCGGAATGCTGTGCCAGCCGCGGCCGGCCACGTCGGGTTCGGCGGCGTCCAGCTCGGCCAGCGGGCTCAGCATGCCGGCGGCCGTGAAGCCTGCAGCACCCTGGCCATCGTGCCGGGGCGCCGGGCCGGGGGCCGGATCGAACACGCTCACCGCATGCCCGAGCCGGCTCAGGTGCCAGGCGCACAACCGGCCCAGCAGGCCGGCGCCGGCCACGCCGATGCGGCAGGGCCGGTCAGAGGCGAAGTTCGACATCGTCTTGCCCCGCGTTCACTCAGGCCTGGGGCTTGATCGGGATGTAGAGTTCGCCGCCTACCTGCTTGAACTCTTCCGACTTGGCGGCCATGCCCTGGGCCAGCGCGTCGCTTTCACCCACGCCCTGCGCGGCGGCGAAATCGCGCACCTCCTGCGTGATCTTCATCGAGCAGAACTTCGGGCCGCACATCGAGCAGAAGTGCGCCACCTTGGCGGCGTCCTTGGGCAGCGTCTCGTCGTGGAAGTCGCGCGCCGTTTCCGGGTCCAGGCCGAGGTTGAACTGGTCCTGCCAGCGGAAGTCGAAGCGGGCTTGCGAGAGCGCGTCGTCGCGGGCGCGTGCGCCGGGGTGGCCCTTGGCGATGTCGGCCGCATGCGCCGCGATCTTGTAGGCGATCAGGCCTTGCTTGACGTCGTCGCGGTTCGGCAGCCCCAGGTGCTCCTTCGGCGTCACGTAGCACAGCATGGCCGTGCCCATCCAGCCGATCATGGCCGCGCCAATTGCCGAGGCGATGTGGTCGTAGCCCGGCGCGATGTCGATGGTCAGCGGGCCCAGCGTGTAGAAGGGCGCCTCGTGGCAGTGCTTCAGCTGCTCGTCCATGTTGGCCTGGATCATGTGCATCGGCACGTGCCCCGGGCCCTCGATCATGGTCTGCACATCGTGCTTCCAGGCGATCTGCGTCAACTCGCCCAGCGTCTTCAGCTCGGCAAACTGGGCTTCGTCGTTCGCATCACTCAGTGAGCCAGGGCTCAGGCGGTCGCCCAGCGAGATGGTCACGTCGTAGGCCTTCATGATCTCGCAGATCTCTTCGAAGTGCGTGAACAGGAAGTTCTCCTTGTGGTGCGCGATGCACCACTTGGCCAGGATCGAGCCGCCGCGCGACACGATGCCCGTGCGCCGCTTGGCCGTCATCGGGATGAAGGGCAGGCGCACGCCGGCGTGGATGGTGAAGTAGTCCACCCCCTGCTCGTCCTGCTCGATCAGCGTGTCGCGGAAGATGGCCCAGGTCAGGTCTTCGGCCACGCCGCCCACTTTCTCCAGCGCCTGGTAGATCGGCACGGTACCGATGGGCTCGGGGCTGTTGCGCACGATCCAGTCGCGCGTGGTGTGGATGTGCTTGCCGGTGGACAGGTCCATCACGGTGTCGCCACCCCAGCGGATCGACCACACCATCTTCTCGACCTCCTCCTCGATCGACGAAGTCACGGCCGAGTTGCCGATGTTCGCGTTGATCTTGACCAGTAAGTTGCGGCCGATGGCCATCGGCTCCAGCTCGGTGGGGTTGATTTTGGCGGGGATCACCGCGCGGCCGCGCGCCACCTCGTCGCGCACGAACTCGGGCGTGATTTCGCGAGGGATCATCGCGCCCATCGGGTTGCCGCGCAGGCGGGCTTCCCGCTCGGCGTCCTGGCCGTACTTGCTGCGCCAGTCTTCGGCCTGGTCGAGGCGACGCTGGTTCTCGCGCAGCGCCACGAATTCCATCTCGGGCGTGATGATGCCTTTGCGCGCATAGTGCATCTGCGAGACGTTGGCGCCCGCCTTGGCACGGCGCGGCTGGCGCTGCAGGCCGGCGGCCGCCTGGCGCAGGGCGGCCATGCGGTCGTCATGACGTTCGCCGTCCTTCAGGCCGTCGTCCACCGCCTGGATGGCGCGGCCCTCATAGGCTTCGGTGTCGCCCCGGGCCACGACGGCGGCCTCGCGCACGGGCGGCAGCCCCCGGGTCACGTCGATCTGCACGTTCGGGTCGGTGTAGGGGCCCGAGCAGTCGTACAGCGTGACGGTTTCACCGTTGGTCAGCGTGACCTCGCGCATCGGCACGCGCACGCCAGGGTGGCTGCCTTCCACGTACACCTTGCGGGACGCAGGCAGGGGCTCGCGCGTCAGCCGCGTGAGGTCGTTCAGGGCGTCGAGGGCAACAACGGGATCGGGGGCGTTCATGGGCGGCTCTCCAAAGCAGTGTGGTGACACGTGCTCCGAGGGCGCCCGAACGGGATCGCACGGAGGGGGACGCAGCGGGGTGGCGAAACTTCAGTCAGGCGGCATGCGGCCTGAATCTGAAGCCGCACCCGCGCAGGTCGCCATGCGGCCCAGGCAGGACAGCTCTTCTTTCGCCGGTATGAACCGGATCAAGTTCAACGGGTTCGGTTATCCATCTCAGCACTGCGCGCGGATTTCACGCACAGCACACCCCGGAGCAAGGCGCAGTGTACTGCGATCCGGCGGTGGAGACCAGGGCCCTGCCGGTCAGCGGCGATGGGGGGTGTCCAGCACGGTGGACAGGGGCATGGCAGGCAGGCGATCACCATGTGCCACGGTACCCAGCAGTTGTGGGGGCGTGCGGTGGGCCGGCGTGCGGACCGCGTGGGCCAGATCGGTACGGGCGGCGGCCTGAGCGGCGCCTTGGGCCGAGCGGGACTCGCCTTCTTGTCCGACAAAGCTCAGCGCGATTGCAAGGGGTGCAATGGCGAACAGGGTTTTCATGACAGAGGGTACTGCTGGACCTGGGTTTGTTTGTTGGTCCTCAGTTTAGGCAGAGCAGGCCACGCCCGCACCCCCCGGCACAGGGGGAACCCCTAGGGTGCAGGGGGCTTGTGCCAGTGCACCGGCGCAGCAGGTCGGGCAGCCGCGTTCCGGTGGTCCCGGGCGGGGGGGGCGGTCGTGCCGCCGCACTGGCCGCATCCACTTGAGCAGGACGGTCCGGACGTGCCGGCCGTGTCACACCCCGTTCCAGCTGCCCCGCGGCGCCAGCGTGCCGGCCACCAGCGACGCAGCAGCCACGCCACCGCCAGCAGGCCGATCAGGCAGGCGATGACGTCTTGCAGCATGGCTGACCTCTTGTTGCGCGCGTCATGCGAGCCACCATGAGGCCGCGTGGTAGACGAGGAAACACGCCAGGTAGGCCAGGCTGAACAGGTAGCCGGCCATCATGAGCGGCACCTTCCAGCCGTTGGTTTCGCGGCGGACCACCATCAGTGTCGGCAGACACTGCGGTGCGTACACATACCAGGTGAGCAAGGACAGGGCCGTGGGCAGACTCCAGGTCTGGCTCAGCAATTGCGCCAATGCCCCCGACAGTTCGTCGCCGTTCTGTGACAGGCTGTAGACGGTCCCCAGGGCCGCCACAGCCACCTCGCGCGCGGCCAGGCCGGGCACCAGGGCGATGCAGATCTGCCAGGTGAAGCCGATGGGCGCGAACACCACCTCAAGCGCGCGTCCCATCATGCCGGCGATGCTGTACTGGATGGCCGGTCCGGTGGCCCCGTCCGGGGGCGAGGGGAAGTTCGACAGGAACCACAGCATCACCATCAGCGCCAGGATGGTGGTGCCCACGCGGCGCACGAAGGTGCTGGCGCGTTCCCAGAGGCCGAGCAGCAGGTCGCGCCAGTGCGGCCAGTGGTAATCGGGCAACTCCATCAGCAGGGGCTGGCTGTTGCCTTGCTTGAGGACGCGTTTGAGCACCAGGGCCACGACCATGGCCGATACGATGCCCGCCATGTAGAGCCCGAACAGCACCAGGCCCTGCAGGTTGAACAGGCCGCCCACGGTGCGCGAGGGCACGAAGGCCGCGATCAGCAGCGCGTACACCGGCAGCCGGGCCGAGCAGGTCATCAGGGGCGCGATCAGGATGGTCACGAGCCGGTCGCGCGGCTGCCCGATGGTGCGCGTGGCCATGATGCCGGGGATGGCGCAGGCAAAGCTCGACAGCAAAGGGATGAAGGCCCGGCCGGACAGGCCGACGCTGCCCATGATGCGGTCGAGCAGAAAGGCGGCGCGGGGCAGGTAGCCCGAGTCCTCCAGCGCCAGAATGAAGGCGAACAGGATGACGATCTGTGGCAGGAAGACCAGCACGCTGCCCGCCCCGGCGATGA
This sequence comes from Aquabacterium olei, assembly GCA_029279925.1. GTDB lineage: Bacteria > Pseudomonadota > Gammaproteobacteria > Burkholderiales > Burkholderiaceae_C > Aquabacterium > Aquabacterium olei_A. The sequence goes on along the minus strand of JAJUHM010000015.1, from coordinate 11,047 downwards.
TGCCGTCGACCACCAGGCTGCGCAGCATGCCATCGGCCATGTGCGCCTGAACCTGTTCACCCACCCAGCCGACGCCCGCGTCGATCAGGTCCATGGGCGTGGCCGCCCAGGTGAAGACCGCCTGGAACACCAGGAACATCAGCAGCGCGAGGATGACCGGCCCGAGCAGCGGATGCAGCACATAGCGGTCCAGGGTGGTGGTGAAATGGGAGGCGTGCTCGGGTGCATGCACGCAGGCAGCCAGCAATGCGCCGACGCGCTGGTGAGTCTGCTCGACGGGGATGTGTGCCAGCCGCTCCATCGGGCGCGGGGCGGACGGTGCCGGCAGACTGGCCCAGTCGAGGGCATCCAGCTGGGCCAGCAGGGCCTGTTCGCCCCCGGCGCGCACGGCCACCGCCTCCACCACCGGCATGCCCAGCTCGGCTTGCAGGCGCGCGGTGTCGACGCGGATGCCCCGGCGTGTGGCCTCGTCCATCATGTTGATGACCAGCACCATGGGCACGCCCAGGGTCTGCAACTCCAGCACCATGCGCAGGTTGAGCCGCAGGTTCGTTGCGTCCACGACGCACACGAGCCCGACAGGGGGCGACTCATCGCGGCGCGTGCCGGCGATCACGTCGCGCGTGATGACCTCGTCCGGTGTGGCCGCCAGCAGGCTGTAGGCGCCGGGGAGGTCGAGCAGCCGCCACGGCTGGCCCTTGGGCGAGATGAACTGACCTTCCTTGCGCTCGACGGTCACGCCGGCGTAGTTGCCCACCTTCTGGCGGGCGCCGGTGAGGCGGTTGAACAACGCGGTCTTGCCGCAATTCGGGTTGCCGACCAAGGCGATGAGCGGGGTCGAGGTCGCGGTAGGGGCCGCTGCCGCCATGAGGGGAACTCCTGCGTACTGCGCGTGTGAGGCGTGGGAAAGGTGGGGCGGAAGGGGTCAGGCGGGCACGACTTCGATCAGCGACGATTCCAGTCGCCGCATGGCGAACGTGCTGGTGCCGACGCGCACGGCCAGCGGACCCCTTCCGGCGAAGACGCGCCGCAGCACCTGCACGCGCTCACCCGGGACGAAGCCGAGCTCCATCAGGCGCCGCCGAAGTGCGCCGCCATCGTGACGCGCGCAGTGCACCGCGTGAATCGTGGCCACCGTGCGCAAGGGCAACTGATCCAGAGTCACGGCCGGCCGCGTGGGGCGGCCCGGATGAAGATGGTCTGCGGGGCTCATGGCGCATTCTAGGTTCAAATGCGAACCATTCGCAATTCATTGGGCTTGATCCGCATCACGCCGCTCTGCCATCCCCGGACGCGCACATCGGGGGGGCGCATCCCACCGTGTTTCCACCCACCCGGTGGAGGGAAATTGCTCATCCACCGCTTGCAGACCAATTTGCAGGTCCTTGATTTTGAAGGACTTTTTTTGGCGTTTGCCGTCTGAAAAACGCGCGTAAGTCTTTGATTTCATTGGCGTTTTTTTTGTTTCCTCCCTTGTTCCGGGGGTGTGGATCGGGTAAAGTGGGATGAAGTGCACTTTTGTGGGGTTTTGTGGTGAACGTGGTCTTTCAGGGGGCTTCAGCGTTGGCGCTGGACGCGAAGGGGCGGATGGCCGTCCCTGCGCGCCATCGCGACGCCCTGTCCGCCCTGTGCAGCGGCCAGCTCACCATCACCAAGAATCCCGATGGCTGTCTGATGGTGTTCCCGCGCCCCGCCTGGGAGGCCTTCCGTGACAAGGTTGCCGCCCTGCCCATGTCGGCAGCGGGCTGGAAGCGGATCTTTCTGGGCAACGCCATGGACGTCGAGGTCGACAGCGCCGCGCGCGTGCTGATCTCGCCCGAACTGCGCGCCGCTGCGGGCATCACCAAGGATGTGATGCTGCTGGGCATGGGCAGTCACTTCGAGCTGTGGGATGCGGCCCGTTACGCCGCGCATGAAGCCGAGGTCATGGCGCAGCCCATGCCCGATGCGCTGCAGGACTTCACCTTCTGACCGCCGCACGATGACCACGGGGAGCGCGACATGGACGCACCGCACCGTTCTGCTGCACGAGGCGGTGGAGGCGTTGTGGGACACCGCCACGGGCCCGGACCCGAATGGCGTGTACGTGGACGCCACCTTCGGTCGCGGCGGGCACTCGCGGCTGATCCTGTCCCGGCTGGGGCCGCAGGCGCGCCTGCTGGCGCTCGACCGCGACCCGGATGCAATCGCGCATGCCACCCAGGGCCCCGACGCCATCACCGACCCCCGTTTCACCATCGTGCACGCGCCGTTTTCGTCGTGGGCCGAGGTGGTGGCGCAGCAGGGCTTCGGGCCGGTCGCCGGCCTGCTGATGGACATCGGGGTGTCGTCGCCCCAGATCGACAACCCCGCGCGCGGGTTCAGCTTCCGCTTCGATGCGCCGCTGGACATGCGCATGGACACGACCCAGGGCGAGAGCGCCGCCGATTACCTGGCGCGCGCCTCGTTTGAGGAGCTGGCCGATGTCATCCGCACCTATGGAGAAGAACGGTTTGCTGGGCCCATTGCAAAGGCGCTTGTCGCGCGCCGCGAAGGTGGCCAGCCTGTGCGCACCACCGGCGAGCTGCAGGCGGTCGTGGCTCGTGCGGTCAAGACCCGTGAGCCCGGGCAGGACCCCGCCACACGCACCTTCCAGGCTCTTCGGATTCACGTCAACCGAGAGCTGGGCGAACTGGAAGACGCTCTGGAGTCGAGCCTGAAGATGCTCGCGCCGGGCGGTCACCTGTCGGTCATCAGCTTCCACTCGCTGGAAGACCGCATCGTCAAGACCTTCATCGCGCGCCACAGCCGCGAGGAAGTCGACCGCCGCGTGCCCTTTGCCCAGCCGCGTCCGCTGCTGCTCGAGTCGCTGGGGCGCATCAAGCCGTCCGAGTCCGAGGTGGCCGACAACCCGCGTTCCCGCTCGGCGGTGTTGCGGGTGGCCCGTCGTACCGATGTGCCGTGGTCGCAGCAACTGGTGGCCGCGGCCGACGCCCAGAAGGCGCCGGGGCGCACAGGGCGTGCCCCGTCGAAAGGGGGCCGCCGGTGATGGTGCGCCTCAACATCGTGCTGGCCATCCTGCTGATGGTCAGCTGCGTCTGGCTGATTCGCTCCAGCAACGAGGCCCGTCGCCTGTTCGCGGACCTGGAGAAAGCCAAGGCGCAGGCGCATGAGCTGCAGATCGACTACGAGCGGCTGCAACTGGACAAGCGCGCCCAGGCCACCCCGCTGCGCGTCGAAAAGCTCGCGCGCGAGAAGCTGCGCATGTTCAACAACACGCCGGCCGTGACGCACTATGTGACGGCGTCGGGCTCGGCGTCGGGTTCCGCGTCGGCCCCGGCAGTGGAGGGCGCGCGATGAGCCGCGTCGGATCGCTGCTGCGTCGCCTGGCAGGGCGGCCCCGTCGCCAGGGTGCGGCCGGCATGCCCACGGTGCGCTATGCCACCAGTCCGCTGCTGGCCTCGCGCACGCCGCCTTGGCGAGTCAAGTTTCTGATCGGCGCCATCGGGCTGGGCTTTGCGGTGCTCATCGGCCGGGCCGCGTGGATCCAGATCATCCACAACGACTTCTACCTGCAGCAAGGAGCCAGCCGCTACGAGCGCCGCATCGCGCTGCCGGCCAACCGCGGGCGCATCGTCGATCGCAATGGCGAGCTGCTCGCATCGAGCGTGCCCGCGCCCTCGCTGTGGGCCATCCCCAAGGACATGAGCGCCTCGCCCGAGGACCTGCGCAAGCTCGGCAAGCTCATCGACATGAGCCCGGCCGACCTGAAGAAGCGGCTGGGCTCCAGCCAGAACTTCGTCTGGCTGCGCCGGCAGGTGCCGGACGAGGTGGCGCAGAAGGTGGCTGCCCTCAAGATCAAGGGGGTGTACGAGCTGCGCGAATCGCGACGCCAGTACCCTGAAGGCGAGGCTGCTGCGCACATCATCGGCTTCACCAACATCGAGGACAAGGGGCAGGAAGGCATCGAGCTGGCCTACCAGTCCCAGTTGGCCGGCCGCGATGGCGCGCGCCACGTGATCAAGGACCGCCTGGGCCGGGTGGTCGAGGCCGTGGGTGACCTCGTTCCCGCAGAGGACGGCCAGCCCGTGCAGCTGTCCATCGACGCGAAGATCCAGTTCTACGCCTACCAGCGCATCCGCGATGCCGTGGCGCAGCACAAGGCCAAGGCGGGCAGCGTGGTGGTGCTGGATGCGGTCACGGGCGAGGTGCTGGCGCTGGCCAACGTGCCCAGCTACACACCGGAAGACCGGCGCAACCTGACGGGTGCGCAGTTGCGCAACCGCGCGCTGACCGACACCTTCGAGCCGGGTTCGACAATGAAGCCGCTGATCGCGGCGCTGGCGATCGAGTCGCGGCGCGTGCGTCCGGACACAGTGATCGCGACGGCGCCGGGGCGACTGACGATCGACGGCTCCACCATCTCCGACTCTCACCCCCATGGCGACCTGACGGTCGCCGAGGTCATTCAGAAGTCGAGCAACGTGGGCACGGCCAAGATGGCCCTGCAGATGCAGCCCCGCGAGATGTGGGAGATGTACACCGCCGTGGGCATGGGACAGAAGCCGCAGATCGGCTTTCCCGGTGTCGTGACGGGCCGGCTGCGCCCGTACAAGAGCTGGCGCCGCATCGAGCAGGTGACCATGAGCTACGGCTACGGGCTGTCGGCCAGCCTGTTCCAGCTGGCCCAGTCGTACACCATCTTCGCCACCGATGGCGAGCTGGTCCCGATGAGCCTGATCAAGCGCGACGACGGCGAACCGCCGGTGCGCAAGCTGGCCGAGCCAGGCGGCGCCCGACCGACGCTGGCGTTCAAGACCGCCTTCCGCCCCGGAGAAGATGCCGAGTCGGCCCCGCCCGTGTCGCGCGCGGCCGGCATCGACCCGACCCCGGTCAAGGGCAAGCCCGTGATCTCGCCCGCCACCGCGCGGGCGGTTCGCCAGATGCTGCAGATGGCCACCGGCCCCGGCGGCACAGCACCCAAGGCCCAGACGATGGGCTACAGCGTGGGCGGCAAGACGGGAACGGCCCGCAAGCAGGAAGGCAAGGGCTATGCGGGCAACAAGTACCGTTCCTGGTTTGTCGGCATCGCGCCCATCAGCAAGCCGCGCATCGTCGTGGCCGTGATGGTCGACGAGCCGGGCAACGGCGTGTACTACGGCGGCGAGGTGGCCGCGCCCGTGTTCAGCCAGGTCGTCCAGCAGACGCTGCACCGTCTGGGCGTGATGCCCGACCAGCACGTCGAGCCCCAGATCATTTCGGCGCAACCGGCCGAGCAGGAGAGCTTCTGATGGCGGCCAGCCTGCACACCCTTCACACCACCGCCGACGCCCTGACCTGGCTGCGCCAGCAGGGGGTGGGCGCATTGACCGTCGACAGCCGCCAGGTGGGCGCGCTGGCGGGGCAGCACGTCGCTTTCATCGCCTGGCCGGGGGCCGCGCGGGATGGCCGCAGCTTCGTGGCCCAGGCCCTGGCCGAGGGCGCCCGCGCCTGCCTGGTCGAGGCCGACGGGGCCGAAGCCTTCGGGTTTGATGATCCGCGTGTGGCCGCGGTGCCGGGGCTCAAGGCCCGCAGCGCCGAGATTGCCCATGGCTTTTTCGGCGAGCCGAGTGCGCGGCTGCAGGTGGTGGCCGTCACGGGCACCAACGGCAAGACGTCGACCTCGTGGTGGACAGCCCAGGCGCTGGCCGCACTGGGCCGCGGCTGTGGCGTCATCGGTACGCTGGGTGTGGGGCAACCGGGTGGCTCCGGCTTCACCCCGACCGGGCTGACGACGCCGGACCCGATCACGCTGCACGCGACCTTCCGCGCGTTTGCCGACGCGGGCCTGCAGGCCGCGGCCATCGAGGCCTCGTCCATCGGCCTGGAGGAGTTGCGCCTGCACGCGACGCACATCGCGGTGGCGCAGTTCACGAACTTCACGCAGGACCACCTGGACTACCACGGCAGCATGGCTGCCTATTGGCAGGCCAAGCGGGCGCTGTTCGACTGGCCGGGCCTGCAGGCTGCGGTGGTCAACCTCGACGATCCGATGGGGGCCGGCTTGTGCGCCCATGCGCGCTCGCGCGGTCTGGCCGTATGGTCGTACGGCGTCGACACGCCGGCTCGCCTGGAGGCGCAGCAGATGCGCCATGAAGCCGCCGGCATCGCCTTCACGCTGGTCGAGCACACCGACAGCGGCCTCGCCGAGGTGAGCCGCATCGGGCTGCACGCGCCGGTGATCGGCCGCTTCAACGTGTCCAATCTGCTGGCCGTGGTCGGGGCCCTGCGTGCCCTGGGTGTGCCGCTGGCCGACGCGGCAGCCGCCTGCCGCGCGCTGCACGCCGTGCCGGGCCGCATGGAGCTGGTGGCCGTGCCGCCCGCGCTGGCCGCCACGCTGCCACTGGCCGTGGTCGACTACGCCCACACCCCGGACGCTTTGCAGAAAGCGCTGGAGGCGCTGCGCCCCGTGGCCGAGGCCCGCGGTGGGCGCCTGTGGTGTGTGTTCGGCTGTGGCGGCAACCGTGACCCCATCAAGCGCCCGCTGATGGGCGAGACAGCCGATGCGCTGGCCGACCGGGTCGTGCTGACCAGCGACAACCCGCGTCACGAAGACCCGCATGCCATCCTGGCGCAGATGCAGGCCGGCGTGCAGGGGCGGGCGCGGCTGGCCGTGGTGGCCGACCGCCGCGAGGCCATTGCCCAGGCCCTGGCCGATGCCGAGCCGCGCGATGTTGTGCTGATCGCCGGCAAGGGCCATGAGGACTACCAGGAGATCGCGGGCGTGCGCTCGCCGTTCTCCGACGTGGAAGAGGCCCGTGCCGCCCTCGCGCAGCGGGCCGATCTGGCTGCCATGGGAGGCGCCGCATGACCTTCACCCCGATGATGACCCTGGGTCTGGCGCAGACGCTGCTGCCGGGCTCGGTCCTGCACGGCGATCCGACCACCCCGATCGCCCGCGTGCACACCGACACCCGCACCCTGCAGGCCGGCGACCTGTTCGTGGCCCTGCGCGGCGAGCGCTTCGATGCCCACGACTTCCTGCCCCAGGCCGCAGCCTCGGGGGCGGTCGCCGTGCTGGCGCAGCGTGGGGTCGACACCTGTGGCCTGCCTGGCCTGACCGTCCCGGACACGCGGGCGGCCCTGGGTTGGCTGGCGTCGGGCTGGCGGTCGCGCTTCGACATCCCGCTGATCGGCGTGACGGGCAGCAACGGCAAGACCACCGTGACGCAGATGGTGGCCGCGATCCTGCGCGCGTGGATGCAGGACGTGGCCGGAACCCATGAAGCCGCGCTGGCCACGCAGGGCAATTTCAACAACGACATCGGTGTGCCGCTGACCTTGCTGCGCTTGCGCGACGGCGTGCACCGTTGCGCCGTGGTCGAGCTGGGCATGAACCACCCTGGCGAGATCGCCCAGCTGAGCGCCATGGCCGCGCCCACCGTGGGCCTGGTCAACAACGCCCAGCGAGAACACCAGGAGTTCATGCACACGGTGGAAGCCGTCGCGCGCGAGAACGGCGCCGTCCTGCAATCGCTGTCGCGCAGCGGCGTGGCCGTGTTCCCGGCGGACGATGACCACACCCCGGTCTGGCGCGAGCTGGCCAACGGCTACCACAAGCTCGAGTTCGCCACCCAGGGTCAGGCTGCGGTCACCGGCCAGGCTCACTGGGTGAGCGACGATCACCCTCACTGGGCCCTGACCCTGCGAACCCCGCAGGGCGAGGCCGCGCTGGCCCTGCACATGGCCGGCGCCCACAACGTCCGCAACGCGCTGGCGGCCACCGCCGCGGCGCTGGGTGCGGGCGTGCCGCTGGCCGCCATCGTGGCCGGCCTCACCGCGTTCGAGCCCGTCAAGGGCCGCTCCCAGCTCAAGCGCGTGGCTTTTGCCGGGCGCACGCTCACGCTGGTGGACGACAGCTACAACGCCAACCCCGACTCCGTGCGCGCGGCCATCGACATGCTGGCCGGCCTCCCCGGCCCTCACTGGCTGGTGCTGGGCGACATGGGCGAGGTCGGCGACCAGGGGCCCGCCTTCCATGCGGAAGTGGGGGCCTATGCCCGCGAACGCGGTATCGACCATGTCTGGACAGCCGGCACGCTGTGCGCCCATGCGGCGCAGGCGGTCGGTGCGTCTGCCCGTCATTTCGCCAGCGCCGCCGACATCGTCGCCGCGCTGGCCAGCCCGCAGGCCGCGCCCGATGTGGCTTCCGTGCTCGTCAAAGGTTCTCGCTTCATGAAGATGGAACAAGTCGTCACCTGCCTGTCCGGAGGTGCGCATGCTGCTTAGTCTGGCCATGTGGCTGCAGGGTCTCAACCCGGATTGGGGCTTCCTGCGTGTCTTCCAGTACCTCACTTTCCGCGCCGTGATGGCCGCCATGACGGCACTGCTCATCGGTCTGGTGCTGGGTCCGCTCGTCATCCGCAAGCTCACCGAGCTCAAGATCGGCCAGCCCATCCGTGAGTACGGCGTGCAGGCCCATCTCGCCAAGCGTGGCACGCCCACGATGGGCGGCGCGCTCATCCTGCTGTCGCTGGGCATCTCGACCATGCTGTGGTTCGACTGGGCCAACCGCTTCGTCTGGATCGTGATGATCGTGACGCTGGGCTTCGGCGCCATCGGCTGGGTCGATGACTGGCGCAAGGTGGTCTTGAAAGACCCAGAAGGCATGCCGTCGGGCCAGAAGTACTTCTGGCAGTCCATCATCGGGCTGATCGCGGCGCTGTACCTCGCGTTCAACGTCTCCGAGGTCAACACGCTGCGGGTGATCCAGCTCTTCATCGACTGGGTGGCCTCCGGCTTCTCGGCCGACCTGCCGCCCAAGGCCGACCTGATCGTGCCCTTCTTCAAGTCGGTGAGCTACCCGCTGGGCGTGTGGGGCTTCATCGTGCTGACCTACATCGTCATCGTGGGCACCAGCAACGCGGTGAACCTGACGGACGGCCTGGACGGCCTGGCCATCATGCCGGTGGTGATGGTGTCGGCGGCGCTCGGCATCTTTGCCTACGTGACCGGCAACGCCGTGTTCGCCAAGTACCTGCTGCTGCCGCACATTCCCGGCGCGGGCGAGCTGCTGATCTTCTGTGCCGCCATGTCGGGGGCGGGCCTGGCGTTTCTGTGGTTCAACGCCTACCCGGCCCAAGTCTTCATGGGTGACGTCGGCGCGTTGGCCCTCGGTGGCGCGCTGGGCACCATCGCCGTCATCGTGCGCCAGGAAATCGTGCTGGCCTTCATGGGCGGGGTGTTCGTGCTCGAGGCCCTGTCCGTCATGGTGCAGGTGAGCTACTTCAAGTACACGAAGAAGAAGTACGGCGAAGGCCGGCGCATCCTGCTGATGGCGCCGCTGCACCACCACTTTGAAAAGTCGGGCTGGAAGGAGACGCAGGTCGTGGTCCGCTTCTGGATCATCACGATGCTGCTGTGCCTGCTGGGCCTGTCGTCGCTGAAGCTGCGCTGAACGAACACGAGACCATGCACTACCTCAAGAACCTCACCGTGCTGATCCTGGGTCTGGGTGACTCCGGATTGGCGATGGCGCGCTGGTGCGCCCGGTGCGGCTCGACCGTGCGCGTGGCCGACACGCGTGCCAACCCGCCCCAGGCTGCGACGCTGGCCCGCGATGTGCCTGCGGCCACGCTGCATCAGGGACTGGATGCGGCGCTGCTGGATGGCGTGCAGCTGGTGCTCAAGAGCCCTGGCCTGGCCCCCAACGCGCCCGATGTGGCCGCCCTGTGCGCCCGCGCCGATGAGCAGGGCATTCCGGTCCGGGGTGAGCTGTCGCTGTTTGCTTCGGCGTTGGCCGACCTCAAGACCGACCTGGGCTATGCCCCCAAGGTGCTGGCCATCACCGGCACGAACGGCAAGACCACCACCACGTCGCTGACGGCGCAGCTGTGCGAGCGCGCCGGCCTGCGCGTGGGCCTGGCGGGCAACATCGGGCCGACCCTGCTCGACACGCTCAGCCAGGCGCTGGACGCCGAGCCGCCACGCGGCACCTCGGCCGAAGCGGAGGGTGCCGATGAGGCCGCTGCGGCGCCGGAGCAGGGCGAGCAGCCCGACGCCGCGCCGAACGAGACCGCGCAGAACGAGACAGTGCCGAGCGAGGCCGACGCCCCGCTGACGACGGCCGACGGCCCCGGTGAGGCGCCTGCCGAGCTGGCATCCACCGACGCCGCCACCGCCACCACCGCGCAGGACGCCGCATTGGCAGCGCCCGCCGACGAGTCGGAAGGCGCCGCCGTGCTGTCTGACGATGCCGACGCGCCGCTGATCGACCTGGTGCCGCCACCGCCGCCCGCGCCCACGTTCGAGGTGCTGCCCGACGTGTGGGTGCTGGAGCTGTCGAGCTTCCAGCTCGATGGCGTCAACCACTTCGAGCCGAGTGCCGCCGTGGTGCTCAACATCACGCAGGACCACCTGGACTGGCACGGCTCCATGGCCGCCTATGCCGCCGCCAAGGCCCGCATCTTCGGCAAGCAAGGCCTGATGGTGCTCAACCGCGACGACGAGGTGGTGATGGGCATGCTACCGCCGCCCGAGGTCGTGAAGTCCGGTGTGCGTGGCCGGCCGTCGAAGCTCGTCGAGCGTGCGTCGGTCCACTTCGGTCTGGATGCCCCACGCCGGCCGGGCGATTTCGGTCTGGTGACCGAGTCCGGCATGGCCTGGCTGGTGCGCGCCCGCGAAGCCGACCCGACGGTCAAGCGCAAGAAGGGCGAGGAAGAAGAGATCGTGCTGCAGCGGCTGATGCCAGCCGACGCGCTGCGCATCCGCGGCCGCCACAATGCCTCGAACGCGCTGGCGGCGCTGGCCCTGACCACTGCCATCGGCTGCCCTCTGGCGCCGATGCTGCACGGCCTGCGCGAGTACCGCGGTGAGCCGCACCGCGTCGAGCACGTGGCCACGGTGGGGGGCATCGACGCCATAGATGACAGCAAGGGCACGAACGTCGGCGCCACGGTTGCGGCACTGGTCGGCCTGGGGGCCGATCTGTCGCCGGGCAAGCTGGTCGTCATCCTGGGTGGCGACGGCAAGGGCCAGGACTTCGGGCCGCTGCGCGAGCCCGTGGCCCGCCACGCGCGTGCGGTGGCCT